>JASHQK010000210.1 GCA_030039195.1 Candidatus Sulfotelmatobacter sp. | reverse complement strand
CAGTTTTCGGTGCACACCCGTACAAAAGGCTTCAGGTGGATCGGCAGTTCGAGCGCGCGACGCTGAAGATGAACGAGTCTGCGTTCGCGGGTTTTCCGTTCGAAGCGGAACCCCTGGAGTATCCCCTCGATGAACTGCTCATCATGCACCGTCTCACACAAGAGCAAGCGATTGAGTTGCATGCCTGCGGCATTGTTGGGGCTGATGGCGTTGGAAATCTATTTGTAGGACATTCCGGCGCGGGAAAGAGCACCACAACTCGCCTGTGGACCGAACGCGAGGGCGTGGAGGTGTTGAGCGATGACAGGATTATCGTGCGCGCAGAGAACAATTCGCGATACTGCAAGTGTGGTGACCGGAACTTAAGCCAGCGCGATCGGGATGACGACGGTAATCACAGCATCCGCATGTATGGCACGCCTTGGCACGGCGAGGCGATGTACGCGCTTCCAGGCAATGCGCGGCTGGGAGCGATTTTCATCCTTGAGCACGGATGCGGGAATACGCTGACCGAGTTAGCTTCAGGCGAGGCAGTTGCTGAGTTGTTTGCCCGCAGCTTCGTGCCATTTCACCGGCATGAATACGTGGATGCAGCGTTGCGATTCCTGCAGAAAGTTATAGCGGAAGTGCCGTGCTATCGGTATGCCTTCGAACCGGACCAAAGCGCCGTGGGTACGATTCTTAAATTGCGTCACTAAACACCCTCGCACGCAAGTTGTCGAGATTTTCAGGAAACAAGCGCGTTCATGAATGACTCCGGAGCAGACTCGAGGCTCTTTGAAGAATTCGCTTGCGCCTTGCTGAAGCAGGGAATTGGAGTGCGTTTTCGGGCGGAGGGCGCGAGCATGTCTCCCGCAATACGTGACGGAGAGGTCGTCGAGATTACTCCCGTAATCGTGAGCAAATTACGAAAGGACGATATTGTCTTAGCAAAATCTGAATATGGCTTTCGCCTTCACCGGATCGTTTGTGCGGATCACGCGAATGATCGATTCATCACCCGAGGCGATTGCGGCCAACAGGATGATCCGGCGCTTAGCGGCGACCAAATTCTAGGCCTGGCTCGGGCCAAGGAAGTGCGGGTAGGACGGATTACGGTGCACGCTAAATTTCGCAAGGTGGATGGGTGGGTGCTGCGATGCGCAGCGCGCGGTCAGGCTGTCGCGGAGAAGATTCTTCATCGAATCTCTCCTGGCACGGCGTTTGTCCGCATCTTTTACGGCGTTTTGGCTCTGTTGATTCTTGCCAGCGCGAACTCGGCCGCTCAGGTGGTAGTCGACAACACTTCATCGAGTTCGGCCAGCTTCACCACCGCTGGTGCGAATACCCTAACCTTCAGTCACACTACGACGACAACTCCGAATACATTGCTGCTGGTTGGCGTCGACATGAACATCTCCGGGAATAACGCCACTACAGTCACGGACGTAACCTACGGCAGCGCGGCTCTGACCTTCGTTGGAGCGCACAACGATGCGGCGAACTCACGGCGCGTGGAAATGTGGTATCTGCTGGCGCCACCGAGTGGAACTCAAAATATTGCAGTAACCGTAAATTTGGCGGGCAACGGAAGAGTCGGCGTCGTCGCCGGAGGCACTACATTCACCGACGTGGATCAGACCGTACCTCTGGGGACGTTTGTCTCCGCCGATGGAGCGGACGCAGAGTATTCACAACTCGACGTTCCCAGCGTCGTGAACGGCATGGTGTTGGACACGCTGGCCATTGCGGCCGCGGAAGCAACCACCATCCCGGCTTGGCAAACTTTGCAGTGGAATCAAGACAGCGGCGGCACCAATCGAGACGTTACCGGCTCAGGCAGCAGCCGCGCGGGCGCACCCAGCCTGCCCTTTTCCGAAACATTCAACGGTGATTCGAACTGGTCGATGGGCGCGATCTCCATCAATCCCAGTACGGCTGATATTGCGGTTAGCACCAGCGTGAGTGCTGTTGAACTGGGTCAAAATTCTACCTTCAATATCATCGTCACCAACAACGGGCCGTCGGCTGCTAACAATGTCACGCTGACCGACGCCTTTGGCGACACTAATCTCAGCCTGGTCTCTTACACGCCCAGCGCCGGGATGTCGTGCACTGTAGCAACCACGATCAACTGCACGCTGCCGACGCCGTTTGCGAGCGGTGCCACGGCCACATTATCTGTCGTCGTTTCCGCCAGCGTGGCAGGATATTATCCGAATACGGCAACCATCGCGGATTCCGGCACGCCGCCGGATCCGAACACCGGAAATAATTCATACGTCGCATTGGCGCCGGTGCTGAGTGTCGTTTGTTCGACCACGTCTCCGCCGGCAGGCGGGACTCTCACGGGAATCATCAACACGTACTACCCTGGAAGCGCCAGTGTCGCGGCCGGAGCGACTTCCATTCCGATTGGCGCGGCTAACGGAACTGGAACGATTGCAGCTGGAGATGAGTTGCTGGTGATCCAGATGCAGAATGCCAGCATCAACACCAGCGACAACGTCGACTACGGCAACGGCTATACGGGCGCCGGATTCACCACCGTCAATGGCGCAGGCAACTACGAATTTGTCACCGCGACGGGAGCGGTGAGTGGCGGATCAGTGCCTATCCAGGGAGCTGGCGCAGGCGGTGGTTTGGTCTTTTCCTACACGGCTTCTGCAGCCAGTGCGACGCAGGGGCAGAGCACCTATCAAGTCGTATTGGTGCCGCAATATACAACGGCGACTCTGAGCTCGACGCTAACAGCAGCCGCGTGGAACGGATCGACGGGCGGAATTCTGGCGCTCGATGTGTCCGGTGCCCTTGCCCTGGGTAGCGCTACGGTCTCGGTCAATGGACTTGGATTCCGCGGCGGGGCCGGCCTATCGCTCATGGGAGAGAATGGCGCATCGAATACGGACTATGAATTTGCAGCCCCAGCAACGTATACGACACCTCCAGTAAACAGTCTGGCCAATACTGTCGGAGCGGATGGCTCGAAGGGAGAAGGAATTGGAGGGACGCCGTTGTGGATCCAGAATGGCACGGCGCCGTTGAATACGGGTTCGGGCTATCCCAGCGGAACATCTGGAACCGATGGAAGCATGGCCCGCGGTGCGCCAGGAAATGCGGGAGGCGGAGCGACCGACGGTGCACCGACCGCGACCGGTGAGAACAACGATAATGCTGGCGGCGGTGGCGGTGGCAACGGCGGCGCGGGAGGTTTTGGTGGAAATTCCTATGGCAACAACCTCAGTACCGGCGGTGAAGGCGGAGCGCCCTTCCCCGCAACCATAGATCGTGTTGCCATGGGCGGCGGCGGCGGCGGCGGGAGCAATAACTACTACCAGGATTCGCAGGACTCCAGCGGCGGGGCCGGCGGAGGAATTATTTTTATTCGCGCGGACAGCCTGAGCGGAAGTGCGACGCTCACAGCCAATGGGGAAACGGCATATACCGGGACATCGTCGAACGCAGGTGGCGGCGGCGGTGCAGGTGGCACCATCGTTGTGGTCACGGCGAACGGAGGGGAGACCGGTCTGACGCTGCAAGCCAATGGCGGGGCCGGCGGCGACAATGAGGGATGCACCGCGTGCGGCACTCAAACATTCCTGGAAGGCCGAATTGGCCCCGGCGCGGGCGGCGGCGGCGGCGCGGTGTATACAAGCAGTGTGAGCGGCCTGCCGGCGATTAGCGTGGCTGGCGGTGCGAACGGCTTGACGATGGACACAACCCCCACGCCGGTCCGCTACGGTGCGACTCCGGGCGCGAGCGGCATCAGCGTCACCAACGCTACGCTCGCGCAGGTCACCGGAACCCGTTCGGAAGCAATTTGCACCCATGCCGACCTGACGGTCAGCAAGACTCACGGCGGCGGCAACCTCACCCGTGGCACCAACGCGACCTATACCATCCAGGTTTCCAATATCAGTCCTTTGGGTCCCACCAGCGGTCTCGTGACCGTGAATGACACGTTTCCCGCCGGCCTCACGCCAACTTCCTACACTGCGACTGGCTGGACGTGTTCGATCTCGGGCCAGACGGTAAGTTGCACGAATTCCAATGTGCTTGCGGCCAATAGCAGCTATCCCGCGATCACAATCACCGCTGCCGTTCTGCAAACTGCTCCGGCAACGCTCGTCAACACGGCTATGGTCAGCGGCGGTGGAGATCTCGACACACTCGACAATACTGCCACCGACATCGCCAACGTAGTTTCCTCTGCCGACCTCAGCGTCACCGATGCCGGATCGCCGAACCCGGTTGCGGCAGGCAGCAACATCACGTACACGCAGGTTGTCACCAGCAACGGCCCCAGCGCGGCGGACAACGCGACCTTAGTCGCCACAATTCCTGCAAATACGACGCTGGTGTCATTTACTGCGCCTGCAGGCTGGAGTTGCGTTGCTTCAGCTGGTGTAGGCACGGGGAATGTAACCTGCAGCGACGTCAGCATGGCGGCCTTAACGTCGGCAACGTTGAACCTTCTTGTGAAGGTGAACAGTGGGACGACGAATGGGACCATCATCACCGGTGTTGCGTCCGTAAGTTCATCGGTAAGCGATCCGAATCCTTCAAACAATACGGCATTCGTGAGCACAGAAGTGGGAACGACGGCCAACGCTCAATTGATTGTGACCAACAGCGCTTCGCCCAGCCCGGTGCAGGCCGGAAACGACGTTACCTACACGCAGACCGTGACGAATACTGGAAGCTCGGCTGCTACCGTCGCCACTTTCACCGAAACCACCCCAGCGGGTACGAGTTTCGTCAAGATCACCCCACCAAGTGGATGGTCGTGCACAGGCTTCCCGACGCAATGCACGAATCCCAGCGTCGCGGCGGGAGCTACGGGCACGTTTCTTGTTGTTTATCAAGTAACCGCGTCTGCCGGGAGCACGATCACCGATACTGCGACTGTCAACGCCAGCAATCAGGCTTTTGGCGCGAACTCCGCCACGGCTACCGACGTTGTGGCGAGCGGAACGCAGGCGGATGTGGCATTGGCTACAGCGGCGACTCCGTCGCCGGTTTTGGCGGGGAACAACATTTCGTACACGCAGGTCATCACGAACAACGGGCCGGCCGCGGCGACCGGGGTCAGTTTCACCGAGGCGACGCCGACCAACACTACGTTTCAATCCGTGCTGGCTCCTGCGGGCTGGACCTGCACTCAGCCGGCGGTGGGCGCGACGGGAACTGTGAATTGCACGGACGCGAGCCTGGCTTCGGGAACCCAGTCGGACATCGTGGTCGTAGTGAATGTTCCGGCGAGCGTGGCTGTAGGCACGATCACGGCGAATTCCTCGGTTTCAGCGACGACCAGCGATCCTAACACGGCGAACAACAGTACAACGGTCAGCACTGCGGTCTTGGATAACTGCGACCTGGCGGTGACGAACAGCAGCAACGTGAGTCAGATTGCAGCGGGCGGTCAAATCACCTACACGCAAGTCGTCACCAACTCCGGGCCGAGCAATTGCAGCGCGGGAACGCTGACGGAAGCGACGCCCGGGAGCACAACGTTGGTTTCGGTATCGGCGACAACGAGTGGAGGCGGCACATGGAGCTGCCCCAATTCGGCGCCAGTCGCATGCACGAATCCAAGTGTGGTTCCCGGATCGATCGGAACCATCACGGCGATCTATCAGGTAAGTGCAACGGCCAGCGGAACCATCACCGATACAGTGAATGTGGGCTCGTCCACTACCGATACAAACCCGGCAAACAACTCGGCCACGGTTAACGTTGGGGTTTCCACTGGCACGCAAGCCGATTTGAGCGTGAGCAATTCCGGAACCCCGAATCCGGTCACTGCCGGCGGAACGATCACCTACTCGCAGACGGTGACCAACAACGGTCCAGGAGCAGCTACAGGGGCCAAGCTGACCGAAACGCTGCCGGCGAACGTCACATTCGTTTCGCTCACGGGGCCGGGTGGAACCTGGACTTGCACCACCGCATCGCCTTATCAATGCACAGATTCAGCGAGCATGGGTACCACTGGATCGACAGCCTCGGCGAGCTTCACATTGAAGGTGACCGTGAGCTCGACGGCCACGGCTGGTACCGCGCTGACGGAAACTGCCGGAGTTTCGGCGACGACATCCGATCCGAACTCGAGCAATAACAATGCCAGCGTCACGACTTATGTCAGCGCATCCGACGATCTCTCCATAACGAACAAGGCCGGAACAGTGCCGGTGCAGGCGGGAAGCGCTCTCACGTTTACGCAGACCGTGACCAATGCCGGGCCGAGCACTGCGACCGGAGTCACGGTGACCGAAACGCTTCCGGGGAGTACCACCGCGACTTCTCTCGCCGGACCAGGATGGACTTGCACGCTCGCGACTCTCACCTGTACGGATGCGAGCCTTGCTCCCAACGCACCTGCCACGATTACGTTCGGGGTGACGGTGAGTGGAACAGCAACTGCAGGCACAGCGATCAACCAGACGGCCACTGTCAGTTCCGCTGTGCCGGATCCCAATACGGCGAATAACAGTGCTACTGCAACCGATGTCGTTGCAGCTTCAAATCAGGCGGACCTGGTAGTCACAAATTCCGCGTTACCAACCTCGGTGGCGCCAGGCAGCAACGTCACTTACACGCAAACTGTTCAGAATCTTGGACCGGCCACAGCCACGACGGTCAGCTTCTCCGAAGTAACTCCGCCCAACACGACGTTTCAATCGATAACGTCTCCGGGAGGGACCTGGAACTGCACAAACGTTCCGACCGTGGGCAGTACGGGAACGATTACCTGCACCGACGCCAGTTTCGCGACTGGAACTGCCAGCATCACAGTCGTGCTGCAGGTCGGTTCGGCCACGCCTTCCGGGACGAGCATCACGGACACAGCCACAGCTACGGCGGGCAACATTGTGCCTAATCTTACCAGCAACACGGCGAGTGCAACTGTCATGGTGGCAAACGCGAACAGCGCCGACATGGCCATCGTAAAGACGGCTACTCCGAACCCGGTTACAGAGGGAACGCCACTAACGTACTCGCTGGCGGTGACGAACAATGGACCCGCGACCGCAACAAACGTGACTGTAACGGATACGCTGCCCAGCGTGGTTACGTATCTTTCGTCGACGAGCACGCAGGGTTCGTGCTCCGAGGCAGGTGGAACGGTGACCTGCCTGCTAGGCTCGATGGACGATGGCACGACCGCGACCATCAACATCCTGACGCTTCCTCAGCAGGCCGGCACGGTTTCGAATACGGCAACGGTCACGGCGGATCAAACGGATCCCAACCTGACGAACAATTCCTCAACT
This sequence comes from Candidatus Sulfotelmatobacter sp., assembly GCA_030039195.1. GTDB lineage: Bacteria > Acidobacteriota > Terriglobia > Terriglobales > Acidobacteriaceae > Sulfotelmatobacter. The sequence continues at coordinate 1,310 of JASHQK010000210.1, read as the reverse complement.
CAGATCGAGACGATCACTTATCCGACAGCGATTACGCTGCAGTCGTTCACGGCTCATCTTGGCGCCGACAAGAACGGAGCCAGCCGCGTGTTGCTGGCATGGAAGACCGGCGGTGAGGCGCACAATCTGGGATTCAATGTCTATCGCGAGCTGAATGGAAACCGCGTGCGGGTGAACTCCTCGCTGATTGCGGGTTCTGCACTCCTGATGAGCGGAGCGCTGCCGAAGCACTCCGCGAAGAGCTATGCCTGGATTGACCCGTCTTCTGCCGCCTCGGGAACCTCGTACTGGCTGGAGGACGTGGATGTAAACGGAACGCGCACGATGCATGGCCCGATCTCGGTAGAACCGGGGATGGGGGCATCGAGCGATGCCGTTGCGGCAGAAACGAAGACGTTTGGCCAGTTGAGCCAGGTGCAGATTCCCGTTGGGCAGGAAAGTCATGTGGTCGAGGCCGTGGCTCAGCTTTCCACACCCACTGGTGATCAAATGCGAGAACAATTCGAGCTCGCGGCGCACTCGGCGGTAAAAATCTTTGTTGGCCACGAAGGCTGGTACCAGATCAAGCAGCCCGAACTGATCAAGGCAGGTCTGGACCCGAACGTGGATCCTGCAAGGCTGCACCTCTACGCGGAAGCGATTGAGCAGCCGATGCAGATTACGGGTGCTACGGCGGGTCCCGGAGGTTTCGGGCCGCAGGCGGCGATCAATTTCTACGGCACCGGCATCGACACTGTATTCTCAGGAACGCGGGTTTACTGGCTCGTGGCGGGCGAAGGCAGCGGAGCGCGCATTCCTGTTCTGCCCATCTCTTCCGGATCGAACCAGGCACCGGTCAACTATCCGGCGACGATTGAACTGCAGCAGCATACGACCTACTTTGCCGCGTTGCTCACGAAAGACGGTCAAAACTTTTTTGGCGCGCTGGTTTCGCCAACGCCCGTGGAGCAGACCGTCAACGTCTCACACTTGGACACGACCTCCACGCAGAATGCGCGTTTCGAAATTGTGCTGCAGGGAATCATCACCGGATTTCCGCATGATGTGAGCGTCGTACTCAATGGAACACAGATTGGGGACGTGACGTTCACCGGCCAGGAGAAAGGCCGTGTCAGCATCTCGCTGCCGCCGGGATCGCTGCAGGGAGGGAGCAACAACGTTACCCTTACCGCCGAGAATGGAGACTACGATACCAGCCTGGTGCAATCGATACGCATAACCTATCCCCATCAGTATGTCGCGGATTCCGACCAGCTGAAATTCAGCGGTCGAGCCGGAGACGAGATCGTCGTCAACGGTTTCACAAGCCA
>JASHQK010000209.1 GCA_030039195.1 Candidatus Sulfotelmatobacter sp. | reverse complement strand
GAGGGTTTGCGGATGAATGCCGTACATCTCCGCGACGGCCGAGATCATGTACGCGCCCTTGGATTTTCGTTTTGTCATAGAGGTCCTTCGACCTGATTTTAGAGCAGACGCCGATTTCCTTCCCAGATTCGTTGCGCCAGCCGGAGGCGTTCCAAAAAGGGGCCGGGGCTGACGTAGTTCCGAAAACGTACTGACAGGTACCTTTGGGAGAGAGAACGGGCGATCTGTTTGTTGCTCGCCAATAGTCGCAGTGTTAAGGTCGCGACAACTGGTTCACAAAATAGCTTGGGGAGAGGAATTCGAAGTATGAAGAGTTTCTTGCGCCGTTTCACTTGCAGTTGTGCTTTGCTTGCGACCTTTGCCATTCCTGTGTACAGCCAAAATTCATCTACACCGCCGCCCGAGGCCCCGGTGGTGCGCGAGGATAGCGGGCGCGTGGTTGTTGGCGTCATGGTTTCGTTACTGGGAGCGGGCGCCGAAATCGCCGTGCGCGCCACGCACCACACGAACGTGCGTGCGGGATTCAACATGATTGACTACAGCCGCACATTCAATAAGGATGGCGTGGCCTATAACGGTCAACTGAACTTCAGGACGCTCGAGGCGCATTACGATATTTTCCCGTGGGCCAGGAGTTTTCACGTCAGCCCCGGAGTACTGGTCTATGCGGCCAACCCGATCACGGCCACCACGACGGTGCCGGGGAATCAGAGTTTTACCCTGGGCGGCGTGACTTACTACAGCGATCCAACGACTCCGGTCACCGGAAATGGGAAAATTACTTTTAATCAGGCAGCGCCGATGGCGACGTTCGGCTGGGGCAACCTTGTTTCCCGGAAGCCGAACAAGCATTTCACCGTGCCAGTTGAGCTGGGCGCGGCTTTTCAGGGATCTCCCAAGGCAACGCTGGCCCTGGCGGGCAACGTCTGCAATTCTCCCGGGGTGAACTGCGTTTCCACTTCCGACCCCACAGTGCAGAGTAACGTGGTAGCAGAGCAGAACAAGATCAACAACAGCATGTCATTCTTCAAGGTATATCCGATCATCTCGGCGGGGGTTGGATACAAGTTCTAACCTCGAAGACGGCCAGCCAGATAGCTGCGGACACGCCTGTCCAAACTGATTCGAGGCGCCCTGGAGGAATAAAACGGCTGCGCGGGCAGAGTGCCCGCGCGTTGATCCGTGTTCATCCGTGGCAGAGAGATTAAGCGACGGGTTGAGGCTTTTCTTCGCGCACCGACCATCCGGCGGGTTTCAGCGCATGATTGACGAAATAGGCCACGAATCCGGCGGCGATCAGGATCATGCCGAAGGCGAAGGAACTCATCCCAAGGATCGACTCATGCTCACTGCGGATGACCGAGAAAGCCAGCAGGAGCGTGGGAGGGATGCCGATCGCGATGGCGCCGAACAGGCCTCCGGGAACGCGGAAGGGGCGTTTCAGTTTCGGTTCGCGCCAGCGGAGGACGGCCAAAGCGATGAATTCGAGCAGCAGGCTGCCGCCATAAAGAAGGATATCGATCGTAACCAGGCGCTCAAAACCGAGGCCGAGGCACATGGCCCATCCGGTTGCCAGGGCGAGGATCGCCACCCACGGAGCTTTCGACTTGGGATGCAGTTTGCCGAAGATTTTGGGCAGCATGCCGTCCTGCGCCATCGCCAAAGGCAGGCGCGAGTAGCTCATGACCAGGGCATTGAACATGCCAAAACCGCTGATCATGCCGCCGAGGACCACGCCGACGCGGAGCAGCGGCCCGCCCATGAGTCCGGCGATGTCGGCCCAGGAGCCGGTTTCCCACGCCGTAGCTTTGAGGCCGGTCGCCCACATGGCGGCAAAGGGAAGAACGTAGCTCAACGCTACGATTCCGACCGCGACCAGCATCGCGCGGGGATAGGTGCGCTGCGGACGCTCCACTTCTGTGGCGATGGTCGAGGCGTTGTCCCATCCCATGTAGTTCCACATGCAGATGAGCAAGCCGCCGAGGATGTCGACCGTCGAAGTTGTCGGCTTGGTAACGGCGTTGGCGAGCGCGCCGAACTTAAACGGCGCGAGCAGCACGATCGCGATGAACGGCGCCGAAAGCGCCAGAAACAGCCAGAGTGATGTCAGGGAGACGACTTTGACTCCCGCGATGTTGAGCAGGGCGCAGGCGACGACCACCGCCAGTGCAACCCACCATCCGCGATTGTTTACCTGGAACCAGGGGAACATGCGGGTGAGGTAGGCGACGAACAGGGTGGGATAAATCGCCATGTCGAAAATGGAGGCGACCAGCGAGAGCCAGGCTTCCTGAAATCCCCAGAAATTGCCCATGGCGCGGCGCACCCAGGCGTAATATCCGCCCTCGAAGGGGAGCGCGCTCGAAAGCTCGCCGATCATGAAGGCGGTGGGCAGGCTCCAGAGCAGCGGCGTGATGAGCAGGATCAGGATGGCGCGTCCGTAGCCGGCACCGTGCACGATATCCTCGGTCCCATAGGTACCGCCCGACACCATAAAGAAGGTGGCGGCGACCAGGGGCCAGAGCGTGAGGCGGACGAACTTCTTCCGGTTGGGGACGGCGGTGAGGGTTGGGGGATTGTCGGGTTGTGGATGTTGGGCGCTAGCTGTGGCCAATTTCGATGGCTGCCTCCTTGAGCGACTCACTCTCACCACCGCGTCTCCCTTGAAGTCTTCGGTCGAAGATGATTCGTATCGAAGACGTTTTGCTCGCGGCTCCCGGGCGAGTGCGATTTCCCGGGCATTTCGGCGAAGTTAGTTCGCAATAGTGAGATTACGGAAAATTTCCACAGATGCAATACATTTTTGAATTTTTTTTTAAAATTCTTGTAAGCGGGAGGCGTGGTACGAGAGTAACGAACTCCGAGTCCCTAGTCGCGGGCGCCGAGTCCCGAGTACCGAGTCGCGAGTCCCGGGCGATCAGCCTGTCAGCCTTGTCATCCTGAGGACGCGCCTCTCGCGTCCGAAGGACTTATGCAGTCTGTCTACAGGTCCCGTGCGGAATGCATAGGTCCTTCGCTTCGCTCAGGATGACAGGTGTGGTGAGGGCTCAGAGCTTCAATTCCCAGGTTTCGGCGATCAGGCCCTTGCGGCCGAAGCTGTCGTGCCGCTTCTTGTCGATCACCTTGAACCCAGCCTGCTGATACAAATGCCGGGCGGCGTGGAGTTCGCTCTGCGTCCAGAGCACCAGCTTCTTGTATCCGGCGTCGCGGGAAAACCGCACGCATTCTTCGACCAACCGCCTGCCGATGCCCAGCCCACGCGCCGACGGCTCAACCAGTAGCAGTCGCAGCTTGGCGACCGTTTCCGACTTCCGAACCACAAAGACCGATCCGACGTTCTCGCCGTCCTTCTCAGCGATCCAGCAAGCCTCGCGCTTCCGGTCGAGATGCAGTACGAAGTGAGCAACGATCTCGGCGCAGAAGGCCTCGAAGCGCTCGTCGTAGCGATACTCCTGCCAGTAGATTTCGCCATGCCGCTGGACGACCCACCCCATGTCGCCAGGGCGATGCGGCCGGAGCAGATACGACGGCGTTACGTCACTCTTTTCCCCGAGAATTGCCTCGATTGTATGCATGGCGTCGACCAGGCGCTTGCGGTCGGTTACGGGGATGTTGTCCAGCAGACGCACCATCTGCTGCTGCCAACGAGCCTCAAGGGGGCCGAAGGTCTGGCGGCCTTGTTTCGTGAGGGAAAGCAGATTCTGGCGAGCATCGGACTTCGACTCCGACCGCGACAACAGGCCTCGCTTCTCAAA
>JASHQK010000208.1 GCA_030039195.1 Candidatus Sulfotelmatobacter sp. | reverse complement strand
ATTCGTGTGGATCTGTGATCCGTGACGCGTTTTTACTGGCTACTGGCAACTGGGTACTGGCAACTAGATGTACATCGAACTTCACGCCCGTTCCGCTTTCAGCTTTCTTGAAGGCGCTTCCCTGCCCGAGGAATTAGTAGCTGCAGGCGCGCAATTCGGCATGCCCGCCATGGCTTTGTTCGACACGGACGGCGTTTACGGCGCGCCCCGCTTTCATCTGGCCGCAGACAAAGCCAAGATCAAAGCGCATGTCGGCACGGAGATTTCTTTTTCACCACAGAGGCACCCTTCGGCTTCACTCAGGGCAGGCTCCGACACAGAGAAATCAAACAGAAAATCCAAGAACCCCTCTGTGTCTCCATGCCCCCGTGGTGAATTCCGGCTCCCATTATTAATCGCCTCCCGCGCTGGCTATCAAAACCTCTGCCGACTGATCACCAAAATGAAGTTGCGCGCGAAAAAGGGCGAAGGCGCGGTCACCGCACAAGAACTTGAAGAGCATGCCGAGGGACTCATCTGCCTGACCGGCGGCGATGAAGGCCTGCTCGCTGCAGCCCTCGCGCACGGCGGAGTTGACGAGGCCAGAGAACAACTTGATCAACTCGTCGGCATCTTTAGACATAAAAATGTCTACGTTGAACTGCAGCGCCACTTCCATCGCGAAGAAGAATCCCGCAACCGCGCCGCCATCGACCTTGCCCGCTCGTTCAATCTGCCGCTGCTCGCGACCAATGGCGTGAACTACGCGACTGCGAAAAATCGCGAACTCTGCGACGCCTTTACCGCGCTTCGTCATCACAAAACACTAACGACCGCCGGACGCCTGCTGGCTCGCAACTCCGAACGTTTCCTGAAATCTCCCGAAGAAATGCAGGAACTCTTCGCCGATCTTCCCGAAGCCATCAGCAACACGGCCGAACTTTCGAATCGCCTCGAATTTACGCTAGACAAACTCGGCTACGAATTCCCGCGCTATCCCGTGCCCGACGGCGAGACCATGAATTCTTTCCTGCACCAGAAATCGTGGGAGGGATTTCGCGAGCGCTATGGCCGCAAATCGCTCGACCTGCAAGCGAAAGCCCGCGTTCAAATCGAAAAAGAGCTGAAGCTGATCGAAAAGCTCGGGCTGGCGGGATATTTCCTCATCGTCTGGGATATCGTCCGCCACTGCCGCGAGCAAAACATTCTTGTGCAAGGCCGCGGATCAGCCGCCAACAGTGCCGTCTGTTACTCGCTCGGCATTACCGCCGTCGACGCGGTCAGCATGGAATTGCTCTTCGAGCGCTTTCTCTCCGAAGAACGCGGCGAGTGGCCCGACATTGATCTCGACCTGCCCTCAGGCGACGAGCGCGAAAAAGTCATTCAATATCTCTACAAAAAATACGGCGAGCGCGGCGCCGCGATGACGGCCAACGTCATCACGTATCGCAATCGCATGGCCGCCCGTGAAATGGGCAAGGCGCTCGGATTTGATCCGGAAACGCTCGCGAAAATTTCCGCTGCGGTCGCAACCTGGGAATTTCGCGACGAGAACGACGCGCTCGACCGCCGCTTCCGCGATGCCGGCCTCGACCTCACCCATCCGCGCCTGCGCAAATATTACGAACTCTGCCTCGCCGTGCAGGACATGCCGCGTCATCTCGGCCAGCACTCCGGCGGCATGGTCATCTGCCAGGGACAACTCGATTCCGTTGTGCCGCTCGAGCCCGCGTCCATGCCCGGCCGCGTCGTCGTGCAATGGGACAAAGAAGATTGCGCCGACATGGGCATCATCAAAGTCGATTTGCTTGGCCTCGGCATGATGGCCGTGCTCAAAGATTCCATCGAACTCATTCGCGACCACTATGGCGAGGAGGTCAATCTCGCGCATCTTCCGCAGAGCGACGAGCAGGTTTATTCCACCCTGCAGCAGGCCGACACGATTGGAATGTTTCAGGTGGAAAGTCGTGCGCAGATGTCATGCCTGCCGCGCCTGCGTCCGGTGCGTTTCTACGACATCGTGGTGCAGGTCGCGATCATTCGTCCCGGACCGATCGTCGGCCAGATGGTGAATCCGTTTTTAGAGCGGCGGCAAGGGCGCCAAGCAGTCACTTATCCGCATCCTTCGCTCGAGCCAATACTGAAGCGCACCATGGGCGTGCCGCTGTTTCAGGAACAACTGCTACGCATTGCCATGATTGCCGCCAACTTCACCGGAGGCGAAGCCGAGGAACTGCGCCGTGCCATGGGGTTCAAGCGCTCGCAGGCACGCATGCGCGAAATCGAAGCCAAGCTGCGCGCCGGCATGACCGCGAATGGAATTTCGGCGAAGGCGCAGGAAGAAATTATTCTCTCCATCACCTCTTTCGCGCTCTATGGATTCCCCGAATCCCACGCGGCCAGTTTTGCCCTGATCGCCTACGCGAGCGCGTATCTGAAATGCCACTACCTCGCTGCGTTCACCGCCGCGCTTCTCAACAATCAGCCCATGGGATTTTATTCTCCGGCAACGATCGTGAAAGACGCGCAGCGCCACGGACTGAAACTCTTGCCAGTGGATGTGATGCGCTCGGAATGGGATTGCACAATAGAAACAGTTGCCAGTTGCCAGCCCCCAGTTGCCAGTAAAACAGTACCCAGTACTGAGTACCGAGTACCGAGTGAAACATTGAAAGCAATCAGCTGTCAGCCTTTAGCTCTCAGCCAGAATCTTGTCATTCCGACCCGCGAGCGAATGCGAGGAGCGGAGGAATCCCGGCCTGCCTCACAACTCGGTACTCGGTACCCGGTACTCGCGCTACGCATGGGATTGCGCTATGTTCGCGGACTCCGTGGAGAGGCCGCACAGGCGCTGATCCGCGAACGTGACAAGGCGCCATTTCAATCCATCCACGATCTCGCCCGCCGCGTCCCCGAAGTGCGCAAAGACGAACTCACCACGCTCGCGGCTATCGGCGCTCTTAACTCAGTATCGAGTACCGAGTACCGAGTACCGAGATTCCTCCGCCCCTCGCATACGCTCGGGGGTCGGA
>JASHQK010000207.1 GCA_030039195.1 Candidatus Sulfotelmatobacter sp. | reverse complement strand
TTGCCGGCGTCGGGGTGGGTGGCCTTGCGTTGGCTCTTGCAGCGCAGAAGACGCTCGAGAACGTCATTGCAGGTGTGTCTCTGATTGCTGATCAGGCGCTGCGCGTGGGCGATTTTGTGAACCTGGGCGATTTCCAGGGTACGGTGGAGCAAGTTGGGCTTCGCTCCACGCGCATTCGCACGCTCGATCGTACTGTGGTAAGCCTTCCGAACGGTCAGATCGCGAACATGCGGCTGGAAACGCTCTCTGGACGAGACAAATTTTGGTTCCATCCGCTCATCGGGTTGCGTTATGAGACCACGCCAGTGCAACTGCGCGCGATATTGGCGGGTATTCGAGGATTCTTGACCAAGCATCCTAACGTCGATCCACGATCGGTTCGCGTGCGTTTCATTCGATTCGGCCCTTCCTCTCTCGAAGTTGAGGTTTTTGCATACACCAGTGCCGGTGACTGGAGTGGTTTTCTCGGAATTCAGGAAGAGTTGCTTTTCGCCATCACTGATATCGTCCACAATGCTGGAAGCGGAATTGCGTTTCCTTCTCAGACCCTATACCTGGCAGCAGACGAATCCGCTAAACGTCCACCTCTTTCGGTTCATAGCACACACGCCGAAGTCAACGAGTCGCTCAAGGAACCTACTGCTGCGTCAATTTGGTTATGAATACGAGAAGATGCAATCAGAGTGTTTGATTCGGGAAGATAGCATACACGCCTCGTACCTGACTGGGAACGCGCTGCTACTTCTCGCAGGCTCGTTTTCAGGACTACGATCATCTTTTTGCGATCAATACTCTCAACGGTGTCAGGTGCGGATCGCGCGAGAAAGTATTGTCTGATATTTTAAGGTGGGGCGACCGGCAAATTCAGCTGGCCTTATGTCTTGCAGCGTTCGGTGCGCCAGACTGATCGTTGTTGCTGCGCAACGAGCCAGTATTCAAATACTTGATCAACAAAACGTCATTACCCCGCTCCCCATAAATCAATTCGTCCACCAGACTGCGGGCAATGAGAACGCCGAAACCACCGGATCGCATGTTGGCGGCATCGCGATAAGCCTGATGGCGCAGGGGGTCATCCGGTGGATTCGCAATTGCGGCATGCTTGATTTCCTCCAGAGAAAATCCTTCACCCGGATCCTTTATACGACATATCACGGCGTGACGAGCACGCAAGTAAGAAATCGCGACGAATTGCGTCGGATCGAAGTGGCCACCATGCTCAATCGCGTTCAATAACAACTCGCGGAAACCAATGGCCACATCGCTTTTTTCCGGTTCAGGCAGTTCGGCGATTTCATGAAAGAATTGCAGAAGTCGATCTGCGCTTCCCTTATCGCAGCGAACTCCCAGCTGAATCCAATCCGAGGTTGCTGAAATCACTTCTAACCCGTCATCCCAGCAGGGCCCTTCGGCAGCCAGACGAATCATGTCAGAGAAGGCAACCGGTGAAAAAGGAGTGGAAAAATAGCTGAATGCTCCTTCTCTCATGGAGGCAATTACGTCGCTGGGAGTACTCTTACCTGTGATAATGACAAGTCGAACATGCGCTCTGACCTTTCGGATCTTCCGCAGCAGTTCCACGTCAGCGGCTCCTGACGTGTTCTCCCCAGTTACTACAAGATCGAAAGGGCGCGCTTCCAGGAGGGCCAATGCACCGAGATTACTCTCCGTGCGTTCGATGTTCCAATCGGGGAAAGTTGCTGCAATCTGATCGCATAGATTCTCACCAGGCTCCACGACCAGTACAGTCTTCTGTGGTCTGGCCTGGCGATCAAGAGACTGGGTGGAACCGAAGTTTAGGTTCTTTGACATATACTCTTGCCACTCTGACTGGAGTTTTCAGCTCGTCTCAGTTCTGGGAAACAACTACTCCCACGAATGAACGTAGTCTACCGAGCGCTTCGCTCGCGACTGACAAAACGCACAGTCTCGTCAGGTGCTCGAGCAGAGTCCAGGACTTATTGCTTTTTGTTTTTGCAGAATACAAACGTCAGCGAGAATTCTGCCGGTAACTCGCGGAAGTTCTCAGAGGTCCAGCTGTCACGGATTTCAGTCGAGCAGATTCAAGCAGAGCAGATGCAGCAATTCTATATCGGTTTGATTGTGTATAGCTGTCAGCAAGTTAGTTATTGCGGTTTCGATAGTCGTCGACTGGTTACAATCATCCTTACTGGGGTAATGCATAATAGCCTTTTCTGTAATAGGACCGCAGTGGATCGCTATTGGAGGGACCGAAAACCCTAATCTTAATCTTGTGCCATTTTCCGTCACCAGCATTGTCGTGCGGACGATATCCAAGGACGTACTGGCTGCGCAATTCTCGGCTCAGACGGGCGCACGCCTCCGGAAGACCACCGAGTGTTTGGACCGTCTCGGTTCGTCCCCCCGATACGTCCGTTATCATACTTAACCATCGTCTTCCCATAGCTTCTTCAAAGCTCTTGAATGGTCCGGTGTCGAAAAGCCCGACGGCGTAAACCATCACGTCTGACTCGGCGACCAAGTTCCTGATCTCTTTCAATTTGTATCGGCTGGCATTATCTCCGCCGTCGCTGATGATCACTAGAGCGCGCCGGGAGTACTTCGCGTTGGCCAACTTCTCGACGCCGAGATAAACTGCATCCAGCAACGCCGTAAAACCCTTTGGTTGCGTCAAACCTAATTCGCTCTCAATACCCGTCATGGACTGAGTCACATCCGAGAGAACACGTGGGCGGTCGTTGAAGGTAATCGCGAAGTAGTCATCCTCTGGATTCGCATTCTTAAAGAACTCATCCACGGCAGCGCGTTCGACGTCGATCTTATCGTGCATACTGCCGCTTACATCCAGCAGAAGACCTATGGAGATAGGACCGTCCTCTGCCGAGAAATACCGAATATCCTGAACTTGATTTTCTTCATAGAGGGTGAAGTTCTGAGGGCCGAGATTGGTCTGAGGATGGTTCAGCGCGTCGGTGACGCTCACGGGCACGAGAACCAAGTCGCTGGAAACCCGAATGGTGTCACGAGTCGAGCGATGTTCCGCGAGGGAATCACTCCAGGACGCAAAGGAGGCACACGGAAGGTTTTTTTCAAATCCTTGATTGGCCTGTGCATGGCCCAAAGAAGCAATGGAGAATACAAGACTTATACCCAATACGATTGGCGATAGACCGAGTTGAGTTTCCCCCATTGCCGCATGCACCCCAGGCAAACTGAAGCGATGCTAGCACATCTACTTCCGTTTTGCACGAGGCACATTTCTGCAGCTCAAGTCCTTGCACGGAGCTTGCCTGTATCAGAAGGTTCCAATCAGGTCATCGATTAAATTTGTCGCGAAACACCTCCCTCGGCAGCGGTAACCGCCGCCTTGGCAGGCCTACTGCGCCCAGCGCCCGCTTGACTGCGGAAACGGCACCCCTGTGTTCTCAAGGGGCGCGTCGACGTACTTCGAAGCGTCTCCCGATCTCAACCACCCACGGCTAGTACGAGGTGTGCTTAAAGCTAAACACCAAACCAGCCGAGTATCGAAAATTGTTTTGGCCAGCATTTGTGAACTGATTGGTAAAACGCGTGTACAAGTAGTCAATCTCAGCCGGCCTGAATGAGATGTTCTTGTTGATTGGAATGTCGACTCCACCACCGAATGCCATAGCATACGCATCGCCCGCCGGAGTCGCGGTAAAGTTACAGCCGCCTACCCTCTTCGTACAA
>JASHQK010000206.1 GCA_030039195.1 Candidatus Sulfotelmatobacter sp. | reverse complement strand
CAGTAATAGAGCGGCGGCTTTTCGAGCCAGGGATGCCCGTTGAGAACCGGCGTGATCCAGGCGTCGCTCTGACCTCTGCGCTCGAGCATCTCGCGCGCCACCTGCGCGTAGCGCGGTTCATCGGCGCCGATCAGGCCGAAGGCTCCAAGGCCGTAGAAGAAAAGGAAGGCGCAAAATCCAGCGAGGAGAAGGATGTCGGTGCGGGCTCGAAGATTCATCAGGAAGAATGATTATAGGAAAAGTCGTGTGCTGTAGAGATGTTTTTCCCGCCCGGTGCTTTAACGAGTTGATCAGGTGTAGCGAGGAGTTTGGGAAGTCGGGGAAGCGAAGGCGCGGCGGTGCTACTGCACGGAAGGGCCGCGGCGAAGCTGCAAAATCACCTGTCGAACGGCATCGGCCAAGGGGCCGTCAAGCGAGCAACCGCTGGCGCACTCGTGGCCGCCGCCGCCAAAGCTTTCGGCGACGCGGGCGACGTCGATCTTTCCCTTGCTACGAAGGCTTACGCGGTAACGGCCGTCGGGTAGCTCGCGGAAAAATGCAGCGGCTTCCACCCCGCCGATGGAGAGAACGTAATTCACCAAGCCTTCGCAGTCCTCTTCCTTCGCCTCACACCGTGCCATTTGCTTTTGCGTTACCCAGAAATAGCCGACATGGCCCTCGACGCTGAGACTGCGGAGCGCCTCACCGAGCAGGCGCAACTTGGCAATCGAGTGCGCGAAATAAATTCCGCGGGCGCAAAGTGCGGGATCGGCGCCGGCCAGCACGAGTTCTCGCGCCAGGGCGAAGGTGTTCTCGTTTGTGCCCTGAAACATAAACGAGCCGGTGTCGGTCATGAGCGCGGTATAAAGGCAAGTTGCAATTTGGGGAGAAAATTGCACTTCCGCCTCGCGCGCGAGGCGGAAGACCATTTCGGCCGTCGCTACAGCATGTGGATCGATCCAGTTGACGTCTGCGAACGGCCGCCCGCTGACGTGGTGATCGATGCTGATGAGAAAACGATCTTCCAATCCTTCGAGGCGCGTGCGGTGAATGCTGTCGCATTCCAAGATGATGGCGGCTTCGTAACCGTCCTGGACGCGATTCGCCTGGACGACCTGATCGGCAAACGGAAGTGACCGATAGATGCGGGGGACACCGTCGTGCAAAACAACGTCGGCATGCTTGCCCATGGCGCGCAGAACCTGGCAACAGGCCAGAGTCGAACCGACCGCGTCGCCGTCGGGACGCGCGTGCGAGGTCAGCACGAAACGTTCGCGCTGTCCGATCTGCCGGAGAACATCTTCGAGCATGTCGCTATTTCGCATCGCGTTCGTTGCGGGATCTGCTCCTTCGTTTAGCTCGTTGCAACAATTCTTCTACCCGGGTTTTGGCGTGTTCCGAGCGATCGAGCCGGAAGAACAATTCCGGGGCGCGCCGCAAGCGCAGCCGGTCGGCAATTTCGTGGCGGATATATGCCTTCGCCGCCTCCAGTCCTTCCATACTGCGCCCGGCTTCTTCATCGTCGCCCTGGATCTCGACCAGAACCTGGGCGGAGCGGCCATCATCGGCCAGTTGCACTCCCGTCACATTCACGAGGCCAATGCGCGGATCCTCGAGTTCACCTTCGACGAGGGTTTCGATCTCCTCGCGCAACGCCTCGCCCAGTCGTCCGCGATGATGCTTGGCGGCTCGCTTCTCCACAACTCACCTTGGGTAAAACGCATGAGAATATCAGAAAATGCCTTGGACATGTCCGCCAATTTGCGTCAGGGAGCATGCAGGCTGGCCGGTTTCGGTTTGGAAGGCATAAGTGAGCGGGTTGCAATGTGTTAACGGAGCGGAGTTTTTCAACACGCACGGAAATTTAAGAAATATTCAACAAGTCGGTTCGGATCCTATGCGCCGTCGTTTGCCCAGAGGCAGTGATTTCCTGAAAAATGTCTCCGTGCAGATCGAGCGAGCAGGCTCTGGCGTCCGCTTTAATTTTCCTTACAGCGAGCCAATAGCAGAGTCACATCATCATGCTGTTCCCGACTCTGGTTGAAGCCCCGGAGAGCGTCGAGGACGGCTGCCAGCGAAGCCTGCGAGGGAAGGTGGCGATTCTGTTGCAAGGCGTCGATCAACCGCTCTTCACCGAATTCTTCGTCGGCATCGTTGCGGGCTTCGGTCACTCCGTCGGTGAATAGCGCAACCGTGTCGCCAGGGCAGAGACGGCGTTCGCCCACCGAGCAATCCCATTCGCGAAAAAGTCCGAGAACTGTGCAGGTGGGCTCCAGCCGGTCGAGCTTGCCGTCATGCGTGAGCACGAGTCCAGGCAAGTGACCGCAATTGGCATAACGCAAGAGCTTGGCGCTGTCATCGTATTCGGCGAAGAACAGGGTGGCGTAGCTCCCCTCGGCCGTGTTCTGGTAGAAGAGTTGATTGACGGAACGAAGAAGACGTTCGGGCTGACCCAAGGCAAACGGCGTGTACGGACGGCTCCAATATGTAGGGCACTGGCTGCGCAAGTGCGCTTGCAGATTGGCCATCAGGAGCGCGGCGGCCGTGCCTTTTCCAGAAATGTCGCCGATGACGAGACCCATGTGCTCGCGGCCGAGATCGAGGAAGTCGTAGTAGTCGCCTCCGACTTCGCGAGCCTGCACGCAGATTGCGGCGCAGTCGAGCGTGTTCAGGCATGGGGGCGCCTGCGGCAGAAGCCTTGCCTGCACGGCGCGGGCAAATTCCCGCTCGCGGGCGGCGCGACCTTCAGCCTCGATGCGCTCGGTGTGAGTGCGGCGCTGGCTCTCGATTTCCAAAATCATGTCTTCGTAGCTAAGCAGGGTGAACGAGTTGCCGTCCGGATCTTCCAGAACGGCGGAGATCGCGCCCCAATCTTCCATGCGTGGAGGTTGGGGAAACAGAACTCCGCGCGACCGCCATTCGTCAAATTTAGCGGAGACATTTTCGGTGAGGAAAGTGATCTGCGCGGAACGTCCGATGCGTGCAAAGTCGTCCGAATCAGGTTTGGGAGCAACCAGCGTGAGCACGGCTGTGCCATCGGGTGGAGAAACGGCCAGCCAGCGCTCACCGGATGGAAGCTGATTGTCGAAAGCCAGCCCGAATCCCAACCGCTCCAGGAAGAATCGCAGGCTGCGCTCCTGGTCGCGAACAAAGATATTTACAGTGCCTAGACGCAGATAAGGATCGACCCGGCCGGGATCGAAGCTGCAACGGTGCGCTTTGAACGGCGAGGGAAAAGCAGCCGTGTGCCTGATGTGCCCAGTAGATTCGGTTCCCCACATAGCAAATCGCCCCACAGAATTACGACTATTCTACCCGAAGAACTCGAGAAAGGAATCGGCCACATCGGCGCCGTGATTGTTTGCGATGCGCACGGCCTGGCGCTCGATTTTCTTCATGAGGCCGTCAAGATAATCGCGCGAATCGGAGACGCTGACCACGCCAATCGTCGCTCGATTCCAAAGCCCGGTCGAATCGAGTTCGGCGACAGAGACATTAAAGCCAGCGCGCAGGCGGTCTTTTACGCTGCGCACGACCTGACGGCGATCTTTCAGTGATTGTGCTGCTTCGATATGAAGTTCGAGGGTGAGGAAGGCGATCATGCAGGGATCAGGGGCCGGAGATCAGGGCTCAGAAAGACTGACCTCTGGCCCCCGACCTCTGATCCCTATGGCTTACGCGATGACTTCCGCCGCGATGCGCTCGGTCACGAACGCTTCGATAACGTCGCCGATCTTGACGTCGCCGTAGTTCGCGATCGAGATGCCGCACTCCATGCCGTTGTGAACTTCCTTCGCATCGTCTTTGAACCGCCGCAGAGAGCCGACTTTGCCCTTAAACACGACCACATTGTCGCGCAGCAGGCGGACTTCGGAATCCCGCTTGATGATGCCATCGCTGACACGGCATCCGGCAACCGTTCCAACTTTCGGGATGCGGAAGGTTTCGAGCACTTCCGCGCGGCCCTGGTAGGTTTCTTTGATCGTCGGTTCGAGCAGTCCGCTCATGGCGCGCTTGATCTCGTCCTGCAACTCGTAAATGATCGAGTGCAGACGGATGTCAACTTTCTCCTGCTCCGCAAGTTCCTGCGCCTTACGCTCAGGACGGACGTTGAAGCCGATGATGATTGCGTTTGAGGCGGAAGCCAGCAGCACATCGGTTTCGGTGATGGCGCCGACGCCGGAACGCAGAACCTTCAAGCGAACTTTCTCATTCGACAGCTTCGAGAGCAAGTCGCTGAGAACTTCGACCGAACCCTGCACATCGCCCTTGAGAATGATGTTGAGTTCTTTCGTCCCAGAAGTCTTGATCTGCTCGGCAAGTCCTTCCAGCGAGACGCGGGAACTCTTGGCGAGCGCGGCTTCGCGGGCCTTCTGCTCGCGATACTCGGAAATGCCGCGGGCCTTGTCGCGATCGGCGACGACGACGAACTGATCGCCAGCCTGGGGCAACCCTTCCATCCCCAGGATCTCGACAGGAGTTGAGGGCGGCGCGGACTCGAGCGCAGTTCCGCGATCGTCGAACATGGCGCGAACTTTGCCGTAGACATTGCCGACCACGAAGTTGTCACCCGCCTGCAACGTGCCATTCTGGACGAGAACCGTCGCCACCGGACCGCGGCCGCGGTCGAGTTTGGCCTCGAGAACGACGCCGGAAGCCGCGCGATCGGGAGCCGCTTTGAGTTCGGCAAGATCAGCGACCAGGCAAATCATTTCCAGCAACAGATTCAGATTGGTTTTCTTCTTGGCAGAAACGTCGACGAAAACTGTCTTGCCGCCCCAGTCTTCCGGCATCAGGCCGCGATCGGCGAGTTGTTTCTTCACGCGATCGGGCATCGCTTCTGGCTTGTCGATTTTATTGACCGCAACGATGATTGGAACTTCAGCGGCATGCGCGTGATCGATCGCTTCCAGCGTCTGCGGCATCACGCCGTCATCGGCGGCAACGACGAGCACGACGATGTCGGTCGCCTTCGCGCCGCGAGCGCGCATGCGGGTGAAGGCTTCGTGGCCAGGAGTATCAAGAAACACGATTTCGCGTCCATAGGCTGGAGATTCCGGATCGGTGATGCGAACTTTATAGGCGCCGATGTGCTGCGTGATGCCTCCGGCCTCGCCTTCGGCGACGTTCGACAGACGGATGGCATCGAGCAATGTCGTCTTGCCGTGATCGACGTGCCCCATGATCGTGACCACCGGCGGCCGTGGCTCAGCCTCGGAGACGCTTTCCTCGTTGGCAGCGGCCGCGGCGTCGATGTCTTTCGCCGCCTGTTCTTCGAATGTGATGACGTTGGTTTCTGCGCCGAAGAAACGGGCCATTTCACTGGCCAGTTCGGCGTCGAGGGTCTGATTGATGGTGGCAAGAACGCCACGAGCCAACAGGCGCGAGATCAGGTCCTTGGCACGGACTTCCAGCTTTTCCGCGAGGTCTTTGACGCTGATGCCCTCCGTGATTGTGATATTTCGCGTGATCGGCGCGGGTTCGTTCGACACCACCATACGTGGCGGGGGAACGTACCCCTTCATCGGACCTTCCTTTACTCCACGCGGAACATATCGCTGCCCCGGCCGGCGCGCAGGAGCGCCAGGACGGCTGCCGGGACGAACTGGCCCTGGCGGCGGCAATCCCGGACCAACGCCAATCGGACGCGGACCGGTCGGCGCCTGACGCGTGGGGTGCATGGGACGGCGTTCACCAGGTCGAAGCGGCGGACGCGGTGCACCCACTCCCGCTGGGGCGGCGCGACGCTGAAAAATTGGCTGACCGGGAACGGGCCGTCCCGGTGCTGGGCGCGCGCCGCTGGTGGCGGGAGCCGTCGATTGTCCGATCGGTACTCCCGGGCGCGGCGGCGGAGCTTTGTAAACAGGCCGCGGTCCAGTCTGGGGAACAATCATGCGCGGTGTCGGGGGCTGAGGTACTGGAGGAGTTGACGGCGCACTCGGACGCGGAGGCGTAGTAGGCGCCGATGAAGCGGAAATCGATGGGGCCATCGGCGCAGCAGGCGCAACCACTGCAGGCGGAGCCGTCGGCACCAATCGCGCGGGAGCAGAAACTGGAGGAGCGACAGGCTTGATCGCAGCCGGGGCAGCGGGCTTTTCGGAAGGCGGAGCCGTTCCTGCCGGCGTCGTGGAAACAACGGGCTTCTCTGCCACGGGAGGAGCAGCCGCGGGCGGAGGGGTTTGTGGCGCCGGTGGCTTGGCTGCAGGAGCAGGAGCGGCTGGTTTTGCCGCGATCGGCGGAGCCGCCGCTGGCCGAGGCGGAGGCGCTGCAGGTCGTGCCGGTTGCGGCGGATGGGCAACCGCTTCTTTCTGCTGTGTGATCGCTTTCAGCACATCTCCAGGACGGGAGATGTGCGACAGATCGATCTTGGTCTTGATTTCCTGTTCGCCGCGCAGCGGATGGGCGGCCCTGGCAGGCTGTGCGTGCGTTTCTGAAGCGCCACGAAGGTGCACCCGCACTTTTTCCGCTTCGTGTTCTTCGAGAGAGCTGGAGTGTGTCTTCTTCTCCGTGACTCCCACCAGCGGGAGCACATCGAGGATGGCTTTGCTTTTGACTTCCAATTCTCTCGCGAGATCGTTGATTCGAACCTTACTCATCCGCCCTTTCCTGTGCTCCGCGTTGTGCTTAGGTCTTCATTGCAGCCTCACGGAGTAAGCATGGTTGCACTCGCATGTCATGTCCATGCCTGGTGCCATTATTTGGTTGTTTCTGGAGCCGGATGACCTTCCGGCTCGTTCTGTGGCTCTGTAGCTGCTTGGTCAGCGGCCGAAGCCTGTCCATTATCTGACTCGACAGACGGTTCTGCCGCAGACTCTGCCACAGAATCTTCCACGGCAGCCGGTGCGCTCTCGGCCGCTTCTGCCGCGGCTTCGCCTTCCGTTGCGACCGCTTCGCCAGTCTCCAGACTGGCGAAGTAATTATTGACGGCGAAACTAATTTTTTCCACCGTTTTGGGGCCGATTCCTTCGATTGCCTCAAGCTGCTCCGGGGTCATGTCGGCGAGAGCTTCCACTGTCGTCACACCGGCGGCGGTAAGCTTCTCGACCACACCTTCACCCAAGCCGGGAACATTCTCCAGCGGAGTGGTCGTCTGCGGAGTCATGGCAGCCATCTGCTGCTCGACTTCCTGTCGCTTCTCTTCTTCACTCTTGATGTCGATCTTCCAGCCCAGGAGTTTGGCCGCCAGCCGGACGTTCTGCCCTTTCTTGCCGATTGCGAGCGAGAGTTGACTGTCGTCGACGACGACTTCCAGATGTTTCTCACCGCCGTCAACGACCGTGACGCGGCTGACTTTCGCCGGTTGCAACGCCTTCTCGGCGAACGTGACCGGATCTTCGTGGTACTCGATGATGTCGATTTTCTCTCCCCGCAATTCGCGGATGATGGACTGCACGCGCATACCCTTCATGCCCACGCAGGCGCCGACGGCATCGACGTCCTTATCCTTTGACATGACGGCGATTTTCGTGCGCTCGCCGGCTTCGCGCGCAATCGCGCGAATCACGACTGTGCCGTCATAAATTTCGGGAACTTCGGTCTGAAACAGGTGCTGCACCAGTTCCGGCGCGGCCCGCGAAACGACGACGCCCGGACCTTTGCTGGCCCGTTCCACGCGCGCAATCACGACGCGCACACGCTCGCCGATGGCGAATGACTCAAGCCGCGACTGTTCCTTGCGCGGCATGCGCGATTCGGCCTTGCCGATGTCGAAAATCACATCTGGGCCTTCGATGCGCTTCACGGTCGCATTGACGATCTCGCCGACGCGTCCGATGTATTCGTTGTAAACCGTGTCACGCTCGGCCTCACGCACCTTCTGGAAAATCACCTGCTTTGCCAGTTGCGCGGCAATCCGGCCAAGAATTCCTTCTGTCGCTTTCGGAATCTGCAATTCGCCGCCAACTTCGAGCGAGGGATCGACCTTGCGCGCGTCTTCCACAGTAATCTGCAGGTTGGGATCTTCGACCTGCTCCGGAGTCTCGACCACAGTCTTCACGGCAAAAGCGCTGATCTTGCCGGTTTCCTTGTCCAGCTTGGCGCGCAGATTCTCCTGAGACTTGTAGTACTTGCGCGTGGCCATAACGATGGCGTCTTCCACCGCGCTGACTACAATCTGCGGATCAATGCCTTTTTCCCGGCTCAATGCGTCGATCGTGTTGTAAAGCTCGCTAGCCATAAAAACCCAGTTTCAAGGTTTCAAAGTGTCAAGGTTTCTCCGTTTTGAAACCTTGACACCATGAAACTTTGAAACCTATATTTCTGGCACTAAATTCGCCTTCTCCACATTGGCGAATTCGATTTCAATTTTCTGACCAGCCGCGCTCCCCATCTTTTTGCGCGACTTGTGGCTCGCCACGCTCAAATCGAGAGTCAGCCGATCGTTCTCAAACTTTTCCAACCTGCCTTCGAAATGCCGGTTATTGTTCACCGGTTGCCTCGTCATCAACTTGATTCGGCTGCCAGCGAAGCGCGCGAAATCCGCAGCTTTCGTCAACTTCCGATCCAGCCCCGGCGACGAAACTTCCAGCGTATACGAACCGCCGGGTACCACGTCCTCCACGTCGAGAATCGTGCCAAACTCGCGACTGAAGTTGGCGCAGTCTTCGTGCGTCACTCCCGCCAGCGGATCATTCCCGGCCGCAGGCTTATCCAAAAACACGCGCAGCATACGCGCGCTGCCTCCGCCTAAAAACTCGACCTCGACCACTTCGAGGCCGCTGGAGGCGGCTACGCGCTCTGCAATCTCCCGCACCCGTTCGACGGCAAGCGCCATGAATGCATTGAGTTACAGGCGATGGCTAGCAGACCGCGGGACCTGCAACGAAAAAGTGGGCTTGCGCCCACTGGTGTGCTTTGCCAAATGCCGGTACACAGCAGTTCCAGCTAACTAATATACGCCCGTGCAGGGGGAAAAGACAAACGGGTTGAGCAAGCTGTGGAGTCGGGTCGGGCAGTCCTCAATCCGCGTATTCCATCCTGCGGCCGTCGTAAATCACAACTCTCTGAAGGACGACGCCGCTGCTGTCGAGCTGCACGATCTCACACTTCCTGCGCCATTCCACACCGTCCGCCGTAGGTCGATCGGACAGGTGGCGCAGCAATTGGTACGTGTGTTCTGAATCAGCCGACTCAAGTGGATACGTGTGTTCTGAATCAGCCGACTCAAGTGGAAGCGGGGGAACAGGTCCAAAAATAGAGAGACCGCCTAGCTCTTTCAACTTGGCTTCGGGCGTTTGACGGGTTCCCTTTAGGTCGCCCGCGCGTTCGCTGGTGCGGGTGTGATTTGCTAGGGCTGGGGGAATATACGGTGCCGGAACCTTCGGCGGCGACCAACTCAAGCTCTCGCTGGAGTCGTAATCGCACTTTGCGACACCCGTAATCTCGCCCCTTCTGGCGAACGCCACAGTGCACTTCCTGGGGCGAGAATGCACGACAGCACCCTCCCCTAGGGCGACACGGTCGGATCCACAGATCATCCAACTAACTGCTTGTGTCTTTGGCAGACTTGCCTGCCCCGCAAAGTAGATCCCGCGCCCCAGCCCAAACCTAAAAATCTTGAGCAGGTGAACGGCCGTCGCGATTCCTCTTTGACCCAGTTCGACATTGTCGAAGGCAAGGTAGCCTTTGGCAGTGCAGAAAGTCCCGTCGGTGCCGTGATTAATTTCGGCACGGATGAAAACAGGAAAAATGGCAGACACGGCAGTGAGTACAAGCGTGACCACTACACTGCGTTTCATAGTCTTCAGGGTAGGGCTGGGACCTGGGACGCTCAAGTTACCCAGGTTCCAAGCTCCTTCCGGATGAGCCATAAGGATTGGCTGACAGCTCGTTTCACTGCAGTGACCGGCAATTCTTTACATGTGTGCCAAATTGCCGTACACTAGTTATTGAGTTGAACATGCCCACTGCCGCCACACGCCGCGAGCGCCTCGATGCCCGCCTTACCCGCGAAGAAAAAGAAATGATCGAAACCGCGGCTGGTTTACGCGGGACTTCGTCTTCTGATTTCGTCCGGATGGCCGTCAAAGAGGCGGCGCTTCGCACCATCCGCGAGCACGAACTTCTGACGCTCACTGAAAAGTCCAGAGAAGTCTTTATCGAAGCGCTGCTCAATCCTCCCAAACCGAACGAGAAGGCGATCGCTGCTGCCAAGCGTTTCAAGCAGGAGATTCGATAATTGACGGACCAGTCCGGTCCGAGGAAGCCGAAATTCCGATTCGAGCCGCTCGACAAGTCCAAGCACGATCGAGCGGCTTTTTCGTGCGAGCACGAGGCGCTGAATCGATATCTGAAAGAGCAGGCCGGTCAGGAAATCAAGAAGCGGGTTGCGGCGGTTTTTGTTCTTACGCCCGACGGCAGAACGATCGCGGGTTATTACACGCTCTCACAGCATTCGGTCGATGCTGGGGAATTGCCGGCCGAGATCGCGAAAAGGCTGCGGGTTCCCAGATACGAAAAGCTTCCCGCGACCTTGCTCGGGCGGCTGGCCAGGAGCAAAGAGTTCAGAGGCTCCGGCGCGGGCGAACTCTTGCTGATGGATGCTCTGAAAAGAGCACTCGATCACAGCAGAAACATTGCCTCACTCGCGGTTGTGGTGGATGCCAAGGATGAAAAGGCGGGGGCCTTCTACAAGGCTTACGGATTTATCGATCTGCCGGATCATCCGAACCGGCTTTTCATTTCCATGCAGACCATCGAGCAACTATTTTTCGCTCAGGAATTGTAGCTGACCAGAAATCCTTGCAAGGCATCTCGCAAAAACTCTTGCGAGAATCGAGCTTTAAATTTACTTAGTTTGCCGGTCCAACCACCTTCATCCTGCTCTCGGCATGCGTGTGCTCGAACGCGCTGTTTTCGAGGGCAATGGAAACATTGCGGTTGATCCCCGAAAGTAGCGGGGAACCAGACGCCGTCCGGTTGGCGCTGGTAAACGAAAAAGCGGGCTTGCGCCCACTGGTACGATAAAGACAAACGTGCCGGCAATGCGGCAAAGTGTGCTAATCCGCAGCTGGAACCGGGCTCTTGTGAAATAAGCATACCCCGGACCACTGAAGTCTTCCCATTGGACCTTTTGGTTCTTCCATCGATGGAGTCG
>JASHQK010000205.1 GCA_030039195.1 Candidatus Sulfotelmatobacter sp. | reverse complement strand
ATTCAGCACCAGATCGCTGAGAATGTCGACGGCCGTGGGCACGTGCTCATCGAGCACCTTCACGTTGAAGCAGATGCATTCCTTGGCGGTAAATGCGTCCATGTTGCCGCCGATCGAGTCGACCTGGCGAGCGATCTCTTCCGCAGTACGGTGTTTCGTTCCCTTAAACACCATATGCTCAATGAAATGAGAAATGCCGTTCCACTCCGGATCTTCATCGCGGGAGCCGGTCTGAAGCCAGATTCCGATCGAAGCCGACCGGATGTGCGACATTTGCTCGGTGATGATCTTCAGGCCGTTCGGCAGCACCTGGCGGCGAATACTACGAGGTTCCTGAGCCATAAGTACATCCTAACTATAAAGAGTATGATGAGCGCTTTCCCCACTTCACGTGCAGACCCTGTCACTATTCTGACACACCAGCCGCAGGTGTGCGAGAATAGTTTAATTGCGTGGAATCAAGCAGTTAGCTTATTTGCCCGAAATGGAACGACCCCGCTCTTAACAAGGATTTCTTCTTGCCTGAAGATGCCAAATTCCAACTGCTCGGTTGCGACCGGGGTGAGTTGGCCAGTCTCGTGGAGCGCGAAGGCGAACCTGCGTTCCGGACCCAGCAATTGCTCGAAGGCGTTTACCGGCAAAGAGTTCAATCCGTGGAACAGATCTCAACTCTCCCGCAGGGCTTCCGATCAAGTCTTGCCGCTAAGCGTGTTTCGGTCGGTTTCCCTGAGATCGAGAGCAGGTTCACATCGCAGGACGGCACCATCCGTTATTTGTTTGCATTTGACGATAGCCAGAGCGTCGAAGCCGTCTGGATGCCCGAGGGCGACGGTGGCGAAACTGGCGATGGAAGCGAGGCAGGCGATCCGGCGCCGGCGAGCGGGTTGCGCTCCTGGGATCGCGCAACGATCTGTGTCTCCAGCCAGGTCGGCTGCGCGGTTGACTGCCAGTTTTGCCTTACCGCCCTGCTGGGTGCGAAGCGAAACCTGACTGCAGGCGAGATTGTGGGGCAGGTTCTGTCGATCTTGAGCGATCAAGAAGTTTCACCACCCCAGGACCGCATCAACCTGGTTTTCATGGGCATGGGAGAGCCTTTCCTGAACTACGAAAATTTCATGAAAGCAGTTCGCCTGCTGGTGCAGGAAGTCGGAATCGCGGAATCGCGCATGACAGTCTCGACGGCGGGAATTGTTCCCCGTATCGAGGACTTCGGCAACGAACCCGTCCGCCCCAAGCTGGCCATTTCGCTCAATGCGTCGAACGACGAATTGCGAACGCGATTGATGCCGCTGAATCGCAAATGGAATTTAGAAAAGCTATTGGCCGCAGCCCGGAGTTTCCCGCTGCGCAACCGCGAGCGCATCACATTCGAGTATGTGCTGCTTGATGCTGTGAACGACACTGCGCAGAATGCCAATGAAATTGTGGAATTGCTGCGCGGAATGCGGGCCAAAGTCAATTTGATCGCGCTGAATCCCGGACCCGGGATTCATTTTTCGACTCCCGCCGACGACCGTGTCGGCGCGTTTCAAGAGGTGCTGACCAAGGCTGGCATTCCTACGTTTGTACGTCGTCCGCGAGGACGCGACATTTTCGCCGCCTGCGGACAGCTCAAGCAAACGGTTGCGCTGGCCACGACGCTCGCACCGTAGTCTCCCCTGCGCGTAATGAAGCGGAGTAGAAAACCGGTAGCTCCACCCGCATAGAGCAACTCCCGTTCTTGGTTCGCTGGCTTACAACCTGCCCTCCGTGCTCCTGCACAATTCCCTGACAGGCACTAAGACCGTGCGCACCTTCTGGCGTATCGCCAGAAGACACGTCAGCGCTGGATTCCACCGCCTTGGGGTCGCTGGCGAGCGAAAGCACGCAGAGATCGTCTTCTTTCTTGGTGCGGACCAGCAAAGTCTTGCGCTCTTCGCCCATGACATGCGAGCAATTTCCCAGCAACTGAAGGCACACTTGCAAAAGCTGATTGGCGTCGCCCATCACCTTCGGAAGTTCCTTATCGAACTGCGCCTGCACGGTGATCCCGAGCGACTCCAACTGCGGCTGCGCGAGCTTCACTGCGGTTCGTACCAGAGTGTTCAGATCCAGCGGCGACTTGGGAGCCGCCCCCTGGCGCGCAAAACTGATCAGACTCGCAACCAGAGACTTAGTGTGCCGGATCTCGCGTCCAATCTTTGCCGCCAACGGCTGTTGCCGTGGGTTGAGTTCCGTATTCAGAAGCAAATCCGAGTAGCCGAGCATCGCCGTAATCGGATTGTTCAGTTCATGCGCAGCTCCCCCCACCAACTGCCCAATTGACGCCAGTTTTTCCGATTGCAGAATCCGCGCTTGCAAGCGCTTGAGGTTATCAAACGACTCGCGTGAGTCGTGCAACATGTGAACCAGTTCGCGTTCAAGCCGGTATTGACGGCGAAAAACCATCACGCCCATGACGAGCGCCGCTATCAGCGTCGTACTGAGTCGAAACACCCGAATGCGTCCTGGCACGATGGAGTCCGACACGTCCCAGGCTGCAAACAGAGGCAAGGAAAACACGGCAATCATGCTAGAGCGAGCAACCCAGACGCCGTATCCCGTGGAACCCTCTCGGGCAAGCGCTTCCGGCGCTGCCTCCGGATTGCTGCTCAATCCAATCCAGGTAAGCCAAGCCATGGAGCACGCTAACGGAATGTCATAAAGGCTGCCGCTGTAATAGGCATTGCGCGCGATCGCCCAGTTCGCCAGCGCGGAGCTGGCGGCATAGGTGAAGCCCATGCCGAAGAGGTTGAAATATACCTTTTTCCACGCTCCCCGGCTGCCGATCCAGCAGGCGACCAGACCCAGCAGGAAAACAGTCTTTTCCGCCGAGTAAGCCTCATTCAGATTTCGCTCATACGCGGCAACGTTTGGGATCACGTATTGCCAGGGGATCACAATCAGGACGTAAAGATACAACCACCACACCAGCAGCAAAGCAAAGTCGAGCCTTCCCAATCGGGCGGCGTACTCATCGCGCGCCACGTGCGGACGCAGCGCAATGGCGGCCATCATCGGCACGATATTTAGAAACAGAACGACGTCTCCGGCGAAGATGTCCGGGAGTCTCTGCCGCAGCACTACTTCGTAACAGGTCCAAAGCAGTTGGTAGGAAAGCCAGAGCGCCACTCCCAGCATCATCAAGCACCAGAACAACCGCAAGCGTCCGCGGGAGCGCATGACCAGGGGAAGCAACGAAAAGAGCCCAGAAAACAGCAAGAGCGCTTCCACGATATCGTTAAGTGCGGTCAGCCGAAACGACTGCGGCAGCAGCACTGCCGCCAGCATGAGTCCACCCAGCGCAACCGCTACGGCGGCAAGCCAGATTTTGGAACGCTTATTCAAAACACAGCCTCAGCGCCATTCTAGTTGGGAATGCAAGGCGATGGTGGTTACTGTAGTAACAACGTGCCTTCGAGCGTTAAGCGAAGCCCATCATGGAATTCAAGGTCAAAGACATTGTTAAGAACAACATGACGCAGTTTTCATTTCTCAGGGAGAGAATGCCTGCTACACCGTCGCCGTAGACGGAGTGAAGTACATTTATCCCGTAAGCCTTGCGGATCTTGGCGGCGCATCGATCTTCGCTGAAATGAAAGCCATCACCCTGATGCGCTACATCCGCAAGTCGCTGGCGGATGGAACCTTCGTCAAGTGCAAATGAGCCCGCCTCAGAGTTCGCACTCCCTTGTGCTTGCTCCTGAGCTTCGATCGATCAATAATGTACAGCGCCGCCACTGTGGAGAGAAAACGCGTGGATGCTCGCCTGGAGCGGTATATACAGCCCTGGAGATTACGGATTCCGCCCGACCCGAGCGAGACGCGCCGGATTGAGCGCTGGCTTGCGACAGCACGTGTCTTTCTCGCGGTCTCGACCCTCGTCGCCATTCGTTTGGACCCCACTGAACTAGGCCATTCGTGGGCTGCTTACGGCTTGTTTGTTTTCTATCTGGCCAACGGAATTCTCATTCTCATGCTGCTCCGCCGCCGCCAGCAGTCGATGGCGGCCTTTCGGTTTCTGGTGCACGTTGGAGACATCGTCTGGCCAGCATTGATCTCGGTGTT
>JASHQK010000204.1 GCA_030039195.1 Candidatus Sulfotelmatobacter sp. | reverse complement strand
AAAACATCAGGTTTGTGAAAGCGGGAAGGGCACGAGTTCACTCGTGCCACCAAGGCGTTGAGAGTGTATTGGCGCTTTAGCGCCTGAGGTATGTTTGTTGCCGCTTTGAGAGTTTCTCCGCGGCCTGTTAGCGGGTCAGCTTGAAAATTGAAGCAATCCGATCGCGGCGTCGCGTCGCGGCTTTCCTTAATTGAAGTGCAAAATCGGCTTATTCGGAATGACGAGGCAAGTCACCCACCGGCAGTGGCTCAGTCTGGACGCCTTGCTTTGGTGCGTCATTCCGAAGCCCCGCGTTTTCACCAGCGGGGCGAGGAATCTCGCGAGAATCGAGCACGGGAGGCTTCGCGCGAGATCCTTCGCTCCGCCTGAAAAACGGCTTCGCTCAGAGTTACGTTAATTGGCAAATTCAAATTGCGCCCCTACCCACCCACCGGGAAACTTGTGACCGCCCGCGAACAAGAGTAAAGTTACGACTTTTCCGGGGGTCCAATGTTCACACCGTCAAGTCTGACCATCGCGCTGCTGATGATGATCACCAGCGCCATCTGCTGGGGATCGTGGGCGAATACGTACAAGGGCGTCAGGAATTATCGATTTGAACTCTTCTATTGGGATTATGCGATTGGCATTTTTCTCGTTTCCCTGCTGCTCGCGCTCACCATGGGAAGCACCGGGCACGATTCGTCCAGTTTCCTCGCGAATGTGCATGCCGCGGATTGGTCGAACATCATCTCGACGATGATCGGTGGCGCAATCTTTAATCTGGCGAATCTGCTGCTCGTGGCCGCGATCGACATGGCTGGGCTCGCGGTCGCGTTTCCGGTCTCGATTGGCATCGCGCTGGTGGTCGGAGTCGTGCTGAGCTACGGCCTGCAGCCCAAGGGCAACGCTGGATTGCTGGCGGCGGGCGTGGTCTGCGCCGTGATCGCGGTCGTGGTCGACGGCAGAGCATATGGCAGTCTTCCCGCGGGAGGAAAGTCGATCTCAAGAAAGAGCATCATTATTTGCGTCGTTTCGGGAGTGCTGATGGGATTGTGGAATCCGTTCGTTGCCTACGGAACCACGCGCGGAAATCCTCTCACGCCCTATAGCTCGATTGTATTTCTCACACTCGGTGCCCTGCTGTCGTGTTTCATTTGGAATCTTTATTTCATGCGGCGTCCGCTGGTCGGCGAACCGGCCAGCTTCAGCGGATTCTTCAGTGGGCCTCCTGCCGGCCACTTGCTGGGATTGTTTGGCGGGATCGTGTGGGGTGTGGGCACGGTGTTCAACGTCGTTGCAGGGAAAGTGACGAGTTACGCGATCGCTTACGCGATTGGCCAATCGGCTCCGATGGTGGCTGCATTATGGGGGCTTTTAGCGTGGAAAGAATTTAAAGGCGCAGATTCGCGGGCCAAGACTTATCTCGCACTCATGTTCGTGTTCTACGGACTGGCGATTGTGCTGGTTGCGAGTGCAAACAGATAAAGAAGCAACGAAGCGGCGTCTACTCCACGCAAATGCATAGGTCCTTCGCTTCGCGAAGGATGACAGGGCCGTTATTTTCCTTTTATTCGGCTGATAAACAAGTTCAAGAAACGATCCGCGTTTGACCCCAGGCACACGCGTGCATTCGGTTGGAGCGGAGTAAGTCCGTCAATCTCGTAATGATCGCCATGTAAGACGTTGTCCTCGTTGTATCCCATGCGATTGGCGACAGTTTCTCCGCGGGTGAATTCTCCCCTGGTTTCGACATCCACGTGCATGTCCTTAAGCGTAACCAGCGTAGGATCGACGACGGTTCCAACCGCGAGAGGATCGTACATCGCCGCGCCCTGATAGCCGCTCTTTTCCGAACGGGTGAGATAAAAATCCGCGAGCTTGGCGACGAAATCGCCTTCCGGTCCGCGTTGCGATTCGAGTTCGTTCAGATACTTGCGGGTCATGAGCGTTCGCTCGCCCACATCCGAACCGATCATCGTAACCATCCAGCCGGCATTGAAAACGATCGACGCGGCCTCAGGATCGTTATAGACATTGGCTTCCGCGGCACCATCGACGTTGCCGCCCGAAATCGATCCGCCCATGATGACGATGTCTTTGACCAGACCGACAATCGATGGATCTTTGGAGACTGCAAGCGCAATGTTGGTCAGCGGACCGACAGGAATGAGCGTGACTTCGTGCGGATATTTATGCACGGTTTCGATGATGAGATCGGGACCGAAGCGTGGATCGGCTTTGCACTTCGCTGGCGGAAGTTCCACATCGGCCAATCCGTTCCGGCCGTGCCAGTACTGCGCCGTGATCAGCTTCTGATTGAGCGGATGGTGTGCTCCGCGGGCCACTGGAATATCGCAGCGATTGGCAAGGGAAACGATCTTCAGTGCATTTTCCGTTCCCAGTTGGCTGTCGACGTTTCCGGGAACGACGGTTAGAGCTTCAACTTTGACTTCGGGTGAATTTAAGGCCAGCAGAATGGCCATGGCATCATCGACACCAGGATCGGTATCGATAATGACGCGGCGCGGCGTTTGGGCCGAGACGAGCGAGGCGCAGAGTAATAGTCCTAGAAAAGCAAACTCGCATCGGTTCATGGAAGATTCCTCGAGATAACAAACTACAGCAACATTCCGGCAATCGAGGCGGACATCAGATTCGCCATGGTTCCCGCCAGCATGGCGCGGAAGCCAAGCCGCGCCAATTCGCCTTTCTTGTTGGGGGCCAGCGCGCCGATGCCGCCGATCTGAATTCCGATGGAACTGAAATTCGCGAAGCCACAGAGCGCAAAAGTGGCAATGGTGAACGAGCGTGGATCGAGCACCGCTTTCTGCGGGCCGAGCATGGAAAACGCCACCAGTTCGTTGAGCACCATGCGCGTACCCAGAAGATTGCCAATCGCCGGACAATCGTGCCACGGAACCCCGATCACCCATGCGATCGGGGAAAAGATCGCGCCAAATACTGATTCGAGGCTCGCAGGAAACCAGGAGATCCAGTGATGAATGCCGCCCATAATGCCATCGGCCAAAGCCACCAGCGCCAGGAATGCGATCAGCATCGCGGCAATATTTAAGGCCATATGCAAGCCGTCGCTCGTGCCTCTGGAGATGGCTCCGATCAGATTCTCCTTGTGTTCGGTTTGCTCTTCTTCTTCGCTCATCACCACGCGGCCCGCGGTCAGAGGCTGCCCGGTTTCCGGCACGAGCATTTTTGCCATCAGCAATGTCCCTGGCGCGGTCATGATGACGGCACTCAACAAATGTTTGGGATCGATGCCGAAGGCAATATAAGCCGCCATGATGCCGCCGGAAACGTGCGCCATGCCGCTCGTCATCACCGTCATGAGTTCGGAATGCGTGAGATCCGGCAGAAAGGGACGAATGGTGACCGGCGCTTCTGTCTGTCCCATGAAAATGCTGGCCGCGACGTTCAGCGACTCCGCGCCGCTCGCGCCCATCACGCGCGTCATCACCCAGGCGAAGATGCGGATGATGATCTGCATAATTCCGACGTGATAAAGGATCGCGAAGAGCGCGCAAACGAAAATGACCGTTGGCAGCACGCCGAAGGCGAAGTAACCGAGCTGCGGTCCAGGCTTGGCGAGATCTCCGAATACGAAGTGGGAACCTGCGTAGGCGTACCCGAGCAGTCTCGTAACGGCGTCGCCGGCTTTTTGAAATGCAATTCGACCGAAATCGATTTTCAGGACGAAAATCGCAAACACAAACTGCAGGCCCAATCCCCAAGCCACAGTCTTG
>JASHQK010000203.1 GCA_030039195.1 Candidatus Sulfotelmatobacter sp. | reverse complement strand
TGTTCGGTTTGCTCTTCTTCTTCGCTCATGACCACGCGGCCCGCCGTCAAAGGTTGCCCGGTTTCCGGCACAAGCATTTTTGCCATCAGCAATGTCCCTGGCGCGGTCATGATGACGGCACTCAACAAATGTTTGGGATCGATGCCGAAGGCAATATAAGCCGCCATGATGCCGCCCGAAACGTGCGCCATCCCGCTGGTCATCACCGTCATGAGTTCGGAATGCGTGAGATCGGGCAAAAACGGACGAATGGTGACCGGCGCTTCCGTCTGTCCCATGAAAATGCTGGCCGCGACGTTCAGCGACTCCGCGCCGCTGGCGCCCATCACCCGAGTCATCACCCAGGCGAAGATGCGGATGATGATCTGCATAATTCCGACGTGATAAAGGATCGCGAAGAGCGCGCAAACGAAAATGACCGTCGGCAGCACGCCGAAGGCAAAATATCCGAGTTGTGAACCGGGCTTGGCGAGATCTCCGAATACGAAGTGGGAACCTGCGTAGGCGTAACCGAGCAGTCTGGTAACGGCGTCGCCGGCTTTTTGAAATGCAATTCGACCGAAATCGATTTTCAGGACGAAAATCGCAAACACAAACTGCAGGCCCAATCCCCAAGCCACAGTCTTGATGCGAATCGCTCTTCGATTGGTAGAAAACGCGTACGCCAGCCCGAGCATGCATAACAAGCCCAAGATTCCCGTAAACCTTCCCATTTAATTCTTCTCCCGAGAATGCTCGATCACTTTATGGATCAACGGTCGCTGCGATGCCGGCGGAGCATCGCTGATCTGAAAACTGGCTTCCATCAATTGTTTGGCCTGTTGCGCCCGAGCCTGTGAATTGTAATGGAGAGTGGCAAGCGGCTCCCCGGCTGCGACCTTATCGCCGACTTTCTTATGCAATACGATTCCCACCGCTGGGTCGACGGAATCCTCTTTGCGCTCGCGGCCACCGCCGAGAACGACGCAAGCCGTTCCGATCTGCTCGCATTGCATTGCGGCGAGATATCCTTCTTTTGTGCTCTCGATCGACATGGTGTGTTGCGCCTGAGGAAGCCGCTTCGGATCATCAAGCACATGCGCATCGCCGCCCTGCAGAGCAATCATCTCGCGAAATTTGTCGAGCGCCTTGCCAGAGGCAATCAATTCCGCGCTTCGCTGCTTACCTTCGGCTACGGTTTTCGAAACCTCTCCCATCGGCAGCATCCATCCAGCGAGTTCCAGGCAGAGTTCGCGCAAATCGGCCGGGCCACCGCCGCGGAGCACATCGATAACTTCGACAACTTCCAGAGCGTTGCCGATCATATTTCCCAGCGGCTGATCCATGTCGGTGATGAGAGCCACAGTTTGCTTGCCCATGCGTTCGCCGGTTTCGACCATGAGCCCAGCGAGGAATGCGGCGTCGTTCTCATTTTTCATGAAGGCGCCGGAGCCGGTCTTCACATCGAGCAGGAGAGCGTCAATCCCTTCGGCAAGTTTCTTGCTCATGATGGAAGCGCAAATGAGATACGGGCTTTCCACCGTGCCGGTCACGTCGCGCAAAGCGTAAAGTTTGCGATCGGCGGGAGCGATTTCTGCAGTCTGGCCGATCATCGCGCAGCCACACGTTTCGAGCACGCGCCGAAACTCAGCTACCGAAAGATTCACGTTGAAGCCGGGAATGGACTCCAGTTTGTCGAGCGTTCCGCCGGTGTGTCCCAGGCCGCGGCCGCTGATCATCGGAACGGGAATTCCGGCTGCGGCCACGAGCGGGGCAAGCACCAGAGAAGTCTTGTCGCCGACTCCGCCGGTGGAATGCTTGTCGACCTTGCGCCCCGGCAACAAAGAGAGATCGAGAACCTCGCCGGATCGCAACATGCAGTCGGTGAGGGCGGCAGTCTCGGCACGTGTCATACCACGGAGCACGACGGCCATGAGCCACGCCGAAATCTGGTAGTCAGGGATCTCTGCTCGGGTGTAGCCGTTGATCAAGCCTTCGATTTCCGCGCGCGAAAGTTCAAGCCCGTCTCGTTTATTGCGGATTACATCAATTGCTCGAAAAAGCGGACGAGAAGCCGTGGATGAGCTCACTGGAGGCGAAATCCTTCGGGAAGAAGTTCGGTGATGTGCGCTTGTTTGGGACCGTTTGCGCCCTGAAAAAAAATCATGGCGTCAGGGCCGAATTCATAAATGACCTGCCGGCACGCGCCGCAGGGCGAGCAGGCCACGCCGTGATCGTTGGTCACGGCGACGGCGCGGATTTCGATTTTCGGTCCCAACTCGGCGACTGCAGTAAAAATAGCGGTGCGTTCGGCGCAGTTCGTCATCCCGTAGGAAGCGTTCTCCACATTGCAGCCAACAAAGATTTTTCCGCTGGCCAGCAGAATGGCGGCTCCGACATGAAAATTCGAGTAGGGCGCGTGGGCGTTCTTCATCCCCACGGTTGCCGCGTGCATGAGTTTTTTCCGCATGGCTGCGGAGATGGTGCTCGACATTTTTCTTCTCAAGTTGCTCGCGCCAGATCGTATCGCGTTGAACCAGCCAAGCGTGCGCCATTGTAAACCTACTTAGGCGAGCTGGGCAGGTTTTGAGTAGTGGCTCAGTTTGAATGTCTTAACTGTGGTGCGTCATTCCGAAGCCCCGCGCTTTTACCTGCGGGGGCGAGGAATCTCGCGGGGATCGAGAACGGGAAGCTGAGCGCGAGATCCGCATTCGACTCCGCTTTGCGATTGCTCAGCGTTGGCTCAGGGCTCCCTCTCCGCTTGAAAAACAGCCGCGCTCGGGGTGACGCCACTTCTAAGCGAAGTTGGAAATCTTGGTCAGAGTCAAATTGAGCCACTACCAGGTTTTGTGTGCGCCGCGTAGTGTCCGAATTAACTGCAAGCGATACGAGGGCACAAGAAGCAAGCCGGCCGGTCATCCCAACCTTAGTTCGCGTACAATTAACCTCGTGCCAATCGATCACAATCGCGGATTTGGAGCGGAGTTGACAGCGCGTGAGTCGCAATCCGACGCGATCGCTGTGCTGGGCGGACGTGCGCTTCTGCCCAATCGTGGCATTCCGCTGGATCTGAACTGGATTCAGGCAGTCCGCGTGAACACGAGCGCGGTTGAGCGCCGGGCGCAGTCCCAGGTTGCGCGGCGGACGGTGAAGAAAGAGTGGCAGGCAGCGTGGTTGCTGCGCGCCATTACGTGCATGGATCTGACTACGCTTTCCGGCGACGACACCGACGAGCGGGTGCGGCGATTGTGCGCCAAGGCAAAGTATCCAATCCAGCAGGAAATTGTCCAGAAACTCGGGATTGAGGAACTCGGAATCAAGGTTGCGGCGGTGTGCATTTATCACACTTTCGTCGAGACCGCGCTGCATGCGCTCGAAGGCAGCGGAGTGCGGGTAGCGGCGGTGTCGACAGGATTTCCCGCGGGATTGTCGCCACTGGCGGAACGCGTGGCCGAGATTCGCCGATCCGTAGAAGCGGGCGCGCAAGAGATCGATGTGGTCATCACTCGTGCTCATGTTTTCGGCGGACGCTGGCAGGCTCTGTACGACGAAATTGCCGCCTTCAAGCAGGCATGCGG
Organism: Candidatus Sulfotelmatobacter sp.; assembly: GCA_030039195.1. Classification (GTDB taxonomy): domain Bacteria; phylum Acidobacteriota; class Terriglobia; order Terriglobales; family Acidobacteriaceae; genus Sulfotelmatobacter. The sequence goes on along the minus strand of JASHQK010000203.1, from coordinate 1,273 downwards.
TTCCGTCCACATGAAAGTGATCCTTGGCTCGGGAGATCTGTTGACGCTGCGCAACGTGGCACGCGCGAGTTTTGTGGCGATGATGGCCGGCGCCGACTTCATCAAAACTTCGACTGGCAAAGAGGCCACCAACGCCACGCTGCCGGTCAGCCTGGTTATGGTGCGAGCCATTCGGGAGTATGCGCAGCAAAGCGGAATGGCCGTGGGATTCAAGCCAGCCGGCGGCATTCGTACGGCCAAGCAGTCTCTCGATTGGCTGGCTATGATGAAAGAAGAAATGGGCCAGTCGTGGCTGCAGGCAGAGTTGTTTCGCTTTGGCGCAAGTGGTCTGCTCGGGGACATCGAGCGGCAGTTGGAGCATCACGCGACCGGCCGATACTCGGCGGAGTACCGGCATCCGATTGCATAGCCCGACGAGAATCTGACGTCTCGCAAAAACAGCGAGACGCGGTGCACCTGAGGTAGGTACAAACGGAACCGAAACGATGAGCATCGCTGAAAAATTCGTCGCCATGGAGTACGGGCCTGCGCCCGAGGATCCCAAAGAAGCGCTGGCGTGGCTGGATCGTCATCAGCGCCAATTTGGATTCTTCATTGATGGGAACTGGCAGGCGCCGGCGGCGGGGCAGTATTTCGACACGTTCGACCCCTCAACTGGCGAAAAATTGGCCGGCGTCGCGCAAGGCGGTGCGGCAGATGTCGACGCGGCCGTTGCTGCGGCGCGTGCCGCATCTCCAAAATGGCGAGCGCTCACGCCTCACGCGCGAGCGCGTTATCTGTATGCGCTGGCGCGGCTGGTGCAAAAGCATTCGCGGCTGCTTGCGGTCCTCGAAACCATGGACAATGGGAAGCCCATCCGTGAGAGCCGCGACATCGACATTCCGCTCGTCGCGCGGCATTTCTACTATCACGCGGGCTGGGCACAATTGCTTGAGCAAGAATTTCCCGAGCATGAGCCTTGCGGCGTCGTAGGCCAGATCGTTCCCTGGAATTTTCCGTTGTTGATGCTGGCGTGGAAGATTGCCCCGGCACTCGCGACCGGAAACACGGTTGTGTTGAAGCCGGCCGAGTTCACACCGCTGACTGCGCTCAAATTCGCTGAACTCTGCCAGGAGGCTGGCCTTCCCGCCGGAGTCGTGAACATTGTGACCGGAGACGGATCGACCGGCGAATTGCTGGTCAAGCATCCGGATGTCGATAAGATCGCCTTTACCGGATCAACGGAAGTGGGGCGCGCGATTCGCGGAGCAACCGCGGCCAGTCATAAGCGGCT
>JASHQK010000013.1 GCA_030039195.1 Candidatus Sulfotelmatobacter sp. | reverse complement strand
AGGAAGGAATCGGGCTGATGGGTCGTCCAAGCCCAATCATACACTTTGCATCCGCTGCGGATTTCCGCCAGTGGATTGAGGCCAATCATGCTAGGTGCGCCGAGCTGTTTGTGGGCTTCTACAAGAAATCTTCAGCGAGGCCCAGTATCACGTATTCCGAAGCCCTGGACGAAGCGCTGTGCTTTGGCTGGATCGACGGCGTTCGCAAGCGCCTTGATGCCGAGGCCTACACGATCCGCTTCACTCCACGGAAACCGGGGAGTCAATGGAGCGCGATCAACATCAGGCACGTACAGCGGCTTTCCGTCGCCGGGCGGATGCATAGTTCCGGATTGAAAGCCTTTGAAGGGGCGGAACAACAGAAGCGCAAATACTCTTACGAGCAGCGGCATGAATCGCGCTTGTCCGGCGACGACGAGCGCCAGTTCCGATCCAGCCGGAACGCCTGGGAGTTCTTCCAGGCTCAGCCTCCGGGCTACCGTAAAACAACGACTTTCTGGGTGGTCAGCGCGAAACGGGAAGAAACGCGACAGAGGCGGCTGGGCATATTGATTTCGGCCTCAGCGAACAGCCGCAGGATTGATCTCCTGGCACCGTCTTCGATCCCAAAACGGCAAAAGAAATTCAGTGGAACCTGAGTAATAGAGCCTTTTCACTCCTCGTCAGTGCTACGCTTGTGCTGTTACAATTCCGCTAGTCTTGGGTATGGCATGAATCCCAAGTGGGCTTTCAATTTTCCTCTCATACCTTCCCCGCATCTGATTCACCCGAAATCTATCGGTTCGTTCTCGAACGAGGGAGTCTGAAACATGCGAATCGCGGTTGTTGGTTCCGGATACGTTGGGCTGGTGGCCGGGGCGTGCTTTGCCGACCTCGGTCATGACGTGATTTTGGTCGATAACGACGAGAAAAAGCTGGCTGCGCTGTGCAACGGAGAAGTACCCATTCACGAGAAGTTTCTGCCCGAGTTGCTCAGCCGTCATCGCGGCCAACGCCTCACGTTTTCCGAGGACCTCGAGGAAGCGGTGCGCCTGAGCGCTGTGATCTTCGTCGCCGTCGGCACGCCGCCGACGCAGAGCGGGGAAGCGGATTTGTCTTACGTGGAATCGGTAGCACGCGAGATTTCCGGGGGCATCAACGGCTACAAAGTTGTGGTCGAAAAAAGCACGGTGCCGGTTTATACCAGCGAATGGGTGCGCAAGATCATTCTGCGGAATGGGACCGATCCGGAAATGTTTGATGTCGCGTCGAATCCGGAATTTCTGCGCGAAGGCACCGCCGTCACCGATTTTCTGTTTCCGGATCGTATCGTCATCGGCTGCGACAGCGAACGCTCGGCCGAGGTGCTGCGCGAAATTTATCTGCCCCTGACCAGCGGCACTTACTATGAACGCAGCGATGCCATCCCGCAACCGGACCGCGCCTCGATCCCCGCGCCGATCATTGTGACCAGCACCAAGAGCGCGGAATTGATCAAGCATGCTTCGAACGCATTTTTAGCGATGAAGATTTCCTTCATCAACGCGGTGGCTTGCGTCTGTGAATCGGTCGGAGCCAACGTGAACCAGGTGGTGCACGGAATTGGCACCGATTCTCGCATCGGCCCGCGCTTCCTGAATCCGGGCATCGGCTACGGCGGCTCCTGTTTCCCGAAAGATGTGATGGCGTTCCGCGCCGTAGCTCGCGAATCCGGCTACGACTTCCGCCTTCTCGATGAAGTCATGCGCATCAATGAAGAGCAGCGGCAGCGCTTTCTGCGGAAGATCCGGAGCGCGTTGTGGACGTTGCGCGGCAAGAATCTCGGCGTCCTCGGACTTGCTTTCAAAGGGGGGACTGACGATATCCGCGAATCGCCGGCTGTCTTCCTGGTGCAGGCTCTGCTGCAGGAAGGCAGCGCCGTCACGGCCTACGATCCCGCGGCGATGGAACGCACGCAGGAAGTCATGAATTCCGGCATCACGTTCGTCAACTCGGCCTATGAAGCCGCGCACAATGCCGACGCGCTGCTGATTCTGACCGAGTGGGAGGAGTTCGCCAATCTCGATTTGAAGCGGTTGCGGCAGGAACTCCGCTATCCGATCGTGATCGACGGCCGCAATCTGTATGATCCTGAGTTGATGGCCGCTCATGGTTTCACCTATTACAGCGTGGGCCGCGCCGCGTCTCATCCTGACGGCGTGCCTGCCGGCGCACTAAAGAACGGCAAGAGGGCGTGAGCAGTGCTAGTGAATTGCCGGCTGCGAATGCGTGCTGTTGTGTCGAAGTTCGTCGTTATTCCCATGTCTCGCAAATGCCGCGAGACCTGGGGCACCCCACGACGCGGGACGCCGCATAGCTGTCGAGGACGGTTGCTCTACACTGGGCCATACTAAATCTCAATGAATAAGAAACGGGCCGTTGTCACCGGGGGCGCCGGATTCCTCGGATCTCATCTCTGTGATGCATTGCTCGGCGAAGGTTGGAGCGTGATTGCCGTCGATAATCTGCTCACCGGTCGACGGGCGAATCTCAATCATTTGAAGAATGAACCTGCCTTCGAGTTTGTCGAGCAGGACGTCTGCGAACCCTTCGACGTGGGCAAAGTCGATTATGTTTTTCACTTTGCCAGTCCGGCCAGTCCAGTCGACTACAGCATTCACGGAATCGAGACGCTGAAAGTCGGGTCGCTGGGGACGTTCCACTCGCTCGATGTCGCCCACAAAAATGGCGCGCGGTTTTTCATTTCCTCGACTTCCGAATGCTATGGCGATCCGCTCGAACATCCACAGAAGGAAACGTACTGGGGCCACGTGAATCCCATCGGCCCACGCTCGGTTTACGACGAAGCCAAGCGCTTCAGCGAAGCCGTCACGATGGCTTATCGCCGCTATCACAAGGTCGACGCGCGCATCGTGCGCATCTTCAACACCTACGGCCCGCGCATGCAATTGAACGATGGCCGAGTTGTGCCCAACTTTATGAAGCAGGCGCTGCGCGGCGAGGATCTAACCGTGTACGGCGATGGCAACCAGACGCGCAGCTTCTGCTACGTGAGTGATGAGATCGACGGATTCATGCGTTTGGCAAAATCCGACGAACCTCTGCCCGTGAACATCGGCAACCCCAACGAGTTCACCATCCTGGAATGCGCGAAAGTGGTGCTCGAGATCACGGGGTCGCAAAGCAAGATCCGCTACGAACCGCTACCCCAGGACGATCCCAAGCAGCGCCGGCCGGATATCTCAAAAGCTCGCCAGTTACTGGGATGGGAACCGAAAATCGATCTTGCAACCGGACTACGGCTGTCACTCGATTATTTCAAGAAGGCTGTGGCGGAAGAAGCGGCGGTGAAGTAGGTGCATCTTCCGCTCAGCGCGGGATTCAGTTCATGCCCTTGAAAAACGAATCGGTCGACAGCATGTGCGGGAAATAGTCTTCCTTCCAGCCGGGATGGACACGGTCGAGCAAGAACCCTTCCGTCGCACCGAACGAGTAAACCACGGTTCGCTTCCAGGTGGGCAGGTCCGCGTGCCTCAGCTCGTCGAGCGTCAACGATCGTTTCCGTTTTGCAAAGCTGCTGAATGACTCGTAATCGGCCAGCGCGGCAAATTGCGCCGTGGGACGATAACCTGCCGCGGCTTCCGCCGACCTCACTTCGGTGTAGCGCGCAATGCCCTCCTGCCAAAGTTGAAAAGCGAAATATTTGTGATCGTCAGGCGAGAGCTTCGCGAAGAATTTCGCGCGTGCATTAACGTATTCCCGCACCAGCGCCTGAAAAGCCGGACCGTCCGACTCACTCACCGCGCGCAGCAACAAATCGCGTAAGTCTGCAAACGCCCGCGCGATCTCGGGGTCTTGATAGGGAAACGGATAATTCAGCATCCACATACCAGTGGTATCGCCCTTGCTCAAACCGAGGGCATCGACAGCGTCGGTATATCCGGGTTGTGCCCATTGCAATTGATGAAAGTGCTCGTGCATCAGGATGAAGAGCCATGGAGTGCTCGCCTTACTCTGGGTATTAGCTGGTTGTCCTACGACCATGACCGCTGGTGGACCGAAAGCCGGAAACGTCGCTTGCAGATTGACGGGATATTGCCGCGGCCGCGCGAACCAATCTTCTCCGATCAGCTTGAAGTCCTTTGGCGGCACCGGATGGTGAGTCAGAAACTCAGTGTCAGCGGTTACGAGGATCAATGGCGACGGCACTTTGCTCCAACCGCTCCACACTTTATTTTCTATAGTCGGCGCCAGGCGGTAGAATTCCGCGACTCTGACGGCATCAGCGGAATTAAGTTTTGACGGAGCTGCTTGGGCGAAGCCGGCGATCGTGAGCACGAGCAGAGAAATGACACTGTTCATAGACGCTTCGAAGGGCAGAAAAATTCTGGGTGAGCGCCAGTTTAATGCAAAGGTGGGTTAATTCGACGTGCTGGTGGTAGCGGCAACGAAGTCGGTCAACTTCTTGACGTTGGCGCGTTGTTCCTTGCTGTTTAATTCGAAGGCGACGCCCATCCCGAAGCCAGGATGCGAGGCCTGCACCATGCCGCGCAGACGCAGTTTCATCTCGTACGTGCGCACGAGGATTTCTACCGACGTTCCTGAAGGAAAAGGCAAGGTGAATTCCAGATAGCATCCGCCGGAACTGAGATCTGTGAGGCAGCAGTGGTTCGGAACCGAGGTGCCAGTGCGATAAATCTCCGCTCCGATGCGGCAGGAATAGCGTGTTTGAGTGCGGCGGTTATCGGCATCGGAAGCCGGCTCGGCTGCCGGTGCGACGCCATAATTCGCCGCCTGATAGCTGCGGCCGTGAGTTTGCTCCGCTGCGGTCACTACAGGAATCGGTTCTTCCATTTCCACCGTGACGTTTGACAGCTGT
>JASHQK010000202.1 GCA_030039195.1 Candidatus Sulfotelmatobacter sp. | reverse complement strand
GCGACTACCTACACTTTTACGGTAGCCGCGAGTGACAACGCCGGCATGGGTCCGCAAAGTGCGGGTCTACAGGTCACAACGCAGTCGGGAGCGACTCCGCCGGGGAACTACACTGTCACGATCAGCGGAACCGACGCCAACGGGCTGTCAAACTCAACGCAAGTTACGCTGACCGTGAATTAGCTGTCACCGGTTGTTTGCGTGGATTCATTTCGCCGCCGCGAAGCCAGGATCGAGCGCATAGGGGCACTGCGGCACGAATGAGGGAAGGTGATTTGAGTGGATTGATGCAAAAACTGCGCTACGCCTGTGCCACAAGCGTTCTCGCCTCCCTGCTGATGCTCTGCATTTTCTGGAGCTCCGCCAGCCCGGCTGCGCAAGCCGCAGCCGCCAACCAAGGTCCAGTCTCTGTCCCTCATCAGGCGGGAGAGTCGCGGCGGCCCGCTGTCAGGAAGTCCGCGAATACTGTGCCGGCAGCAACCGCCATCCAGTTCGAGAACATCATCACGCGGTCCAAGATCAACTTCAAACTCAAGAACAGTGTCAGCCCGCAGCATTACACGTTTGAGACCATGACCGGCGGGCTCGCGCTTTTCGATTACAACAACGACGGATTACTCGACATTTTCTTCACCAATGGTGCGGCGATCCCGTCGCTGGAAAAAAGTGATGCGAGTTATGCCAACCGGCTCTTCCGCAACAACGGCGACGGCACGTTTACGGATGTAACGAAGGAAGCGGGGCTCGACGGCATCGGATATTCGATGGGCGTAGCCGCCGGCGATTACGATAACGATGGCTTCGTCGATCTCTACGTTACCGGCTTCAACCGCAACCAGCTCTTCCATAACAATGGAGACGGGACCTTCACCGACGTGACGGAGAAGGCCGGAGTCACCGGCATTATTCCCAAGTACGGCAAGGCGTGGTCTGTGGCCGCGGGATGGTTCGACTACAACAACGATGGCCGGCTCGACTTGTTTGTTGTGAACTATCTGAACTACAACATGAAAAGTGCGACTCTCTGCGGTTACCAGGGACTTCCCGCCTACTGTGCGCCGCTCGATTTCCTTGGGATGCCCAACATCCTCTATCGCAACAACGGCGACGGCACCTTTACCGATGTCTCGGAACAGTCGCACATTTCCAAATACGTCGGCAAAGGAATGAGTCTGGCGTTTGGGGACTATGACAACGACGGATATACCGACATCTTCGTTTCCAACGACACGCTCGAAAATTATCTTCTTCACAACAACGGCGATGGAACCTTCACCAACGTCGCGGTGCAAGCCGGGGTCGCATATAACACATTCGGAAAGGCCATCGCAGGCATGGGCATAGATTTTCGCGATATCGATAACGATGGCAGGCCGGATGTCTTTGAGACGGCGATGTTCCGTGACAGTTTCCCGCTTTATCGGAACCTGGGGGATGGCCAGTTTGAGGATATCGCCGACTCATCCGGATTAACCGCGCTGAGCAGCGCCATCACCGCTTGGGGAGCAGGAGTTTTCGATTTCGACAATGACGGGAACAAGGACTTGTTCGCCGCGTGCGCCGACATCCTCGACAATGCTATGGAGCTGGCACACCGGCCTTTCCCGCTTCCCAATCGGGTGTTTCGCAACCGAGGCGATCTTACCTTCGAAGATGTGAGCGCGAAGGCAGGAGCGTCGTTCCAGGTTCCGGCTGCACATCGCGGAGCGGCCTTCGGCGACCTAAACAACGACGGTAAGATTGACGTGGTCGTGACGGTTCTGAACGGCCCGCCGGAAATCTGGATGAACCGCTCCAGCAACCGAAACCACTGGATCATTCTGAAACTGGTCGGCGTGAAATCGAACCGCGATGGGCTGGGAACGAAGGTCAAAGTAACAACCTCTCTGGGCACGCAGTACAACCAGGCGACAACAGCGGTCGGCTACAACTCTTCCAGCGATAAGCGGGTCCACTTTGGTCTGGGCTCAGCCAGCGTGATCGAAAGCATAGAGCTCACGTGGCCGAGCGGCATCAAACAGGTCCTGAAAGACGTCAAGGCAGATCAGATCCTCACAGTGAAGGAGAGCGCGCCATGAGCAGCGATTTGGCCGATGGTGCGGTCGGACAGTGAGGGGGGCCGAGCGTAAAAGCGATATTTCAGCGTTGACTTGAGTGCGAGATCCTCTGAAGCGGCCTCAATCCTCACCAAAGTGGCACAGATCCGAAAAGCCGCTTGACCAGTTCTTATCGTGGTTAAATTTTTCCGCCAGCACCCAGCCAGTGAGGCCGCCGCCGGTTTTGACCAGCACCCACCACTCGCTGACTCCATCCTTGACAATGTCAATAGTGCATCCGCCTGGGCCAAACCCCGAGGCGAACCCGCATTGGCCCTTTTCCGCCACCGCTTCAATCCACACTGAGAACCACACCCCCTTCGACCAGAAGATGACGTCCCCGCTGTAGTCTGAGACCTCGACGCCGTAGCTCAGGGCAGCGTCTCCGACCTTCAATGAAGAATCGTCATCAGGGCCAATATATTTGACCACAGCTATGTCGGGTTCGCGGACGACGTTCACCCCTCCGAGCACCGTCACTTCTTCTCCAGACTTTAGCGCACCGATGGATTTGCCGTTGGCATTCCACGAGGGATAGATCAGATCATTCTCCGATACTTTCACATTGGGGATCATCTTACCCCTGCCCGGACACGCATTGTCGTCAACCACCGGAAGTTTCGGTTTCGGTGTGTGGGATTGGCCGACTTTAGGGGTGGTCTCCTCCTGCGCAATTAGGAGTGACTGTACCGACCACACCTGGACCGCCCATACCACACCACCTTGAATACCGACCGCTACGATATT
>JASHQK010000201.1 GCA_030039195.1 Candidatus Sulfotelmatobacter sp. | reverse complement strand
TCGTGTTCTGTGTCATCTCGCGCTATCACGGCGGTGCTTATGTTGTGTTTTCACGCTCCTTGAACGAGCAACTCGAAGTGGCGGCTTTGGAAGGAACTTTTGCCTCTGTCATCGGAGGAGCTCCTGCCGCCGCCGTGGTCTTCGCAGGTGAGGTCGAAGCGAGAACCCGGAAAGATGAGCGGCTACAAGCTTTGAACGTGGCGATGCTTCAGGCCGAAGGTGGAGAGAAAGCAAAGCTGCGAGCTCAGTGGAACGAACTGTTCAAGGTCGTGTATTCGGAGAAGTTAGGGGAAATGGCCAGTGAATTCGACCGCATACACAGCGTGCACCGCGCGCTCAGCGTAGGGGCACTGAATTGTATTATTCCGCCCGCGAATCTCCGTCCCTATCTCATCCGCGCGGTAGAGCGAGGAATGAGAGTCGAGGATACCGGGAAGCGAAGAGCGGATCGGGAAATGTTACAAGCAGCGTGAGCTGCGGTAGGCGAAGACCAGCATGACAGGCCTCACATACACGTACTGGCTGGAGCAGACTGAAGCCGACGTGCCAGCAGGAAATCAGTGGCTGAGCGTCGGCGAAAGATCGCGCCTCGCCGGCATGCGCTTTGATAAAAGACGTAGAGACTGGAGACTCGGCCGCTGGACAGCGAAACGGCTTGCAGCTTCGTGCCTGAATCTTCCGACCGATGTTCAATCTCTCGGAGATATAGAGATACGAGCCGCGCCCTCGGGAGCTCCGGAACTCTTCCTCTTCAATCAAAATACCGCCGTCAGCCTTTCGCTTAGTCACCGTGCCGGCAAGGCGCTGTGCGTCCTCGGATTATCGGGAGAGAGACTCGGGTGTGATCTGGAACTGATCGAATCCCGCGATGATTCATTTGTTACCGTTTTCTTCACGCCGAACGAGCGGAGGCTGATTGATGCAGCATTCGCCGATCAGCGGCCTTTGCTGGCGACGCTCCTTTGGAGCGCGAAAGAGAGCGTGCTGAAGGCGCTACGCGTGGGGCTTCGATGGGATACGACTTTGCTCGATGTGAGCTCTTCAGATGTCCCCCGGCCGGATGATTCACCCCAGAATGCACATGTTCGTTGGTTTCCTTTGGTAGTTCGTTGCACTGACGGCCCCATTCTCCGCGGTCGGTGGCGATGCGCCAACGGTATGGTGCGTACTGTAGTCTTCAATCCAATGCCGGTGCAGCCGTACCAGCCTCACCATCAGGGCTTTAGCAGAGCCGGCAATGAGCTTGATCCCGAGGACCTCAAACCAATTGGGGCGACTTGGTGCTCGCACGATGAGCGTGATTCCGGTCACATTGAAATGTGACAGCGAGTGCTGACTGGACTGCGGTCGCGGAGTTCTACTTCCGGCAACGAGGTTGGTCGTGTCTCCCAGAACCCTGCCACACGAACGGGTGGAAGACATTCTCACGAGTCTCCACGAATCTCATAACGTGTCTTCTTACGAAGCGGTCGAGAGACTGGTGCAGGCGGGCGAAGCAGCAGAGTTCGATGCGGACACTCTCCTCGCGATGCTCGACCAAGGTGTAGCCCTTCAAAAATTATTCGACCTGATCGTTTCCAAAGCCAATTGCTCGCAGAAGGCCGCCTGAGGGCCTGTTCGGCGGGATCGCGTACATCGACTGCTCTGTGAGGCGCTCATGAATATTCTGGAATGGTCAAAATCCGAAGTGGATTATGGACGGAAGCTTATGGACTCCGCAGTCGAAGGGGCTCGCCGCGGCGAGGAGAAATTTCTCAAGGACGAATCTCTGGGCCGCCACATGGAAGAGTCTGCCGTGCATGCGGCAGTAGCCACGATTTTCGGGGCAGGCTTGGGTTGGCTCGGTGGGTATTTGGAAAACCGGCGATCCAGGAGCAGAGCTTTCACGGGAGCATTGCTGGGCGGAGCCATAGGTTTCGCTGCGGGTTTGATCTGGCAGAACCGGAAGCTCACAGCCAGTGTCGCCTCGGGCGCGTGGAAGAGCGTCAGCAAAACACGCGACGTGCGCTGGCTCGAGAAGAATCCGATTGACTACGCGTAGGAACCCGCGACTTCTACTCCGAAATGCTTCCGCGTAATTGCTTGCGATACGCAGACGCCATGGGATCCATCCCTGTGGTCACGCCGGGTTGGCGCAGAACGCACACACTCGCTGCATACTGACAAATCCTGAAAGCTTAACTCCAGGGGCCAAGTAGTCCTTTCGGATCGGTTCTTCTCGCAGCAGGTCAGTGCTCAGGTACTTCTTGTTATCATCCGGAAAAACCGTCACAACCACTGCCTCGAGTCCGAGCTGCTTTTGCACCGTCAGCGCCGCCAAGAAATTGCAGCCCGAGGAAATGCCAACGGCGAGTCCAAGCTCGGTAGCGAGTTTCTGCGCCATTATGATTGCGTCCCCGTCCGCAACCGCAATCACTTCATCCAGCTTTGATAGATCGACTAGCGCAGGAATGAATTCATCTGAAATGCCTTGAATGCGGTGCCTGCCCACCTGGTGTCCGGTGGATAACGTCGGCGATTCGGCTGGTTCCACAGGGTGCACCTTGATCCTGGGGTTACGCGCCCGCAGGTATCGAGCTACTCCCATCACGGTTCCGCCGGTGCCGACTCCGGCGACGAAGGCATCGGGATCGAGACCGGCGCTCTGCAATTGTGTCCATATCTCGGGGCCTGTGGTTGTCTCGTGAGCTTCCGTGTTGGCCTCGTTCGAAAATTGGCAGGGCAAGAAAACGTTGGGATGCCTGCCGGCAAATTCCTCCGACATGTGAATGCTCCCGAGGAAGCCGCCGTGTTCTTTGTCGACGAGAACGATCTCGGCGCCATAGGCGTGAATCAAACCCTTGCGTTCCGGACTCATCCAGTCCGGCATAAAGATCCTGACCGGATGGCCGAGCGCGCGCCCAAGGGCTGCAAACGAGATCCCTGTGTTGCCACTCGTAGCCTCGGAGATTGTGTCGCCCGGGTGAAGTCTCCCGCTGGCATAGGCCTTCTTCAAAATGTACAGTGCCATGCGATCTTTAATGCTCCCCGTCAGGTTCAAATGCTCGCACTTGGCGTAGATCGTCCGTCGGCGGCCGGCATAGGTGAACTCGACGCCCAGAAGTGGTGTGTTTCCAACCAACGGGGAGAGTTCCTTAAACTTCCTTGCAGGTGACGCCACTTCCCCTTCTTGTTCCGAAGCACTTTTCCATGTTCCCACTGCTGGATCCATTACACACCTCCGGCGGAAGGCGGGGTCACAGCTTGCTTTCGATTGCTCGTAACAATGATTGTCCCGGCGCTCCTCCAATGCTGCCGTGATTTCCATCACGTTGCGCCTTGTGGCAGCGTCGCGGAAACGAAAATTCACTGGAACGGGAGTGCCGGGCGAGGCAAGACCGGAACTTGAGTGTGAAGGCTGACTGCAACAACTGACAAACATCTCCGAACCTTCATGGTATATAGCATTACAGTATGAGGAGATTAAATGGCGGTTATTCCGGCAGATGAAAAGTCCGTTGGTCCTGACTCGCCGTCGGTTCGCCTGCCGCAAATTGCCACCGGCGTTCTGATCGCGGTCTGCGCAAGCAAGCTTCTGTTGCACCTGTTAACAAGTGTGCGGCGCTACGGATATTTTCGCGACGAACTCTACTACCTTGATCTCGCCCGTCATCTGGACTGGGGCTACGTGGACTGCGCGCCCCTGGTGGCGGTCTATGCGAAGGTCGCGCTGCTGATGGGCGGTTCGCTCGCGGCTCTTCGGATTATCCCGGCAATCGCAGGTGTCGCGCTCATCGTGATCACCACGCTGCTGGCGAGGGAGTTCGGCGGGCAGCGCTACGCGCAACTGCTCGCCGGAATTTCAATTTTGCTCAGCCCAGCGTACCTGGTCATGGATAGTCTCATGACCATGAATGCCTTCGAGCCACTTTACTGGATGGCGTGTGCGTTGGTGCTGGCGCGCATTTTGCGCACAGGAAACTCCCGGCTGTGGTTGTGGTTCGGCTTCTTTGCCGGTTTAGGGCTTGAGAATAAGCATTCCACGCTTTCCTTCGGATTTGCCGTTGTCGTCGCCTTGCTTCTTACTCAGTATCGGCGTGAGTTTGCAAAACCATGGATATGGATTGGCGGAGCGCTCGCGCTTGCGCTATTTCTGCCGAACATCATCTGGCAGATCCGCCATCATTTCCCAACCATCGAGGACCTTGAGAACGTGCGACGGTCAGGGAAAAACGTCATACTCGGCCCCGTCGCGTTCATAAAAGAGCAGATTCTTGTCATGGGGCCTATTCTGCTTATCGTGTGGGTGCCGGGTCTAATCTGGCTTTTGCGAAAGCGGACGTGGCGTGTGCTCGGGTTAACATTTGTGGTCTTTTTCGTGCTAATGGAGATTTCGCACGGCAAGGACTACTACCTGTTCCCGATTTATCCCATTCTGTTTGCCGGCGGCGCGCTTGCAGCCGAGGAATGGCTGACGAATACGGCCTTATGGACACGCGTGGCGGTCACAGCAGCCATTGTCATATTTAGCCTTCCACTCGTGCCCATATCAACGTGGATGCTCTCGCCGGAGCATCTCCTTGCCTATCAAAATGCAATCGGCATCAAACCGGCCAAGCAAGAGGTACACCATGAATCGCTTCTGATCCAGCCCGTTGCCGATCAGTTCGGCTGGCCGGAGCTGGTTCGTGAGGTCGCGGGGATCTTCGACTCGCTATCTCCGGCTGAAAGGTCCGTAACGGGAATCTGGGCGGGAAATTATGGCGAAGCCGGCGCCATCGACGAATTTGGACCGCAGTATGGGCTGCCGCGCGCTTGGTCGCGGCATCAGAATCTCTGGTATTGGGGACCACCCCCGCAGGTTTACAAAAACCTTATCGTGATCGAGTGGGACCAAAAGGACGTGGAAGACAATTGCAGCTCCTATCAGGCGTTCGACCATTACCAGCGTTTCGGCATGGGCGAAGAAAATACTCCGATTTACTTGTGCCGCGGCGTGAAGTTCGACATTCAGAAGATCTGGTGGCACTCCCATCACTGGAACTAAGGCGTAGCCGTTAGCGTGAGCCGCAGTTGACGAAAAAAGCCCATCTTCATTCATCTTCCCCATGGCCAGGCGTCATCGCCTTGATGCTCTTCTACTTGCGTATTCGCCGTTTAGCACCCTTGATCGTGGCGCATTGGATTATGGATATCGCGGCAACCACAATGACCATGGGATGACGATTCACCTTGGTTGTGTGGTGCCCGACGATCTTGAAATCGCATTCTCGGGACCATCGTGAGCAGGAGATGGAATTTCTTGAAGGCGAACAGCGGTGCGAACGTCAAAGACATTCATGCTCAAGGACGACACTCGCGAGTTACTGAAGATCTACGTGCAGCATGTTGTGGAACGCCAGAAGCGGGCGGTTCAAGAGATGATGTCATGCGTGGAAGAGCAGCGCAGACAGCGGCCGGAAAATCACATGCATTACGTAGCAATTCGAACCCGGTTTTGTTACGTGCTTCAGAGCCTCAGTTGGCTGTAGCTTGTTGAAAGATTGGTGGAGCTAGTCGGGCTCGAACCGACGACCTCATCGTTGCGAACGATGCGCTCTCCCAGCTGAGCTATAGCCCCAATTGACAACAGAATCGCTCGACTATTTTAGCAGCGTTGCCGGTTCGTCACTAATTTCAGCGAACGTCACGTCAGAAACCGAGGATGGTGCTGCTCTGCCTGAAAAACGGCTTCGCTCAGAGTGATGCCATTGAACGAGATTTCAAATTGAGCCAAGACCGAGGCGCGCAGTGCTGTAATTCGACTCAAATGAGGAAGCGACACAAACTTGCACGTTCATTGCCGCTCCGGAAGCGCACGGCACGTCGCAAGTCGCGCTGAGATCCCTTCACCATTAGCCTCAGGGCAGGCCCCCTCGCCTGAAGAAGCCGGACTGGGATGACACCAACTTGGCAGTTGACGAAAGCTGCCTGTCGGCGTCTTAATAACTCATAGGCAGCGGCGTACCCTGCCGCACTGGGGTTCACTTGTTCACGCAATTAGGCTCGGCGACCGCGCCGCGGCAGCGCTGGCTGCTCGGGGGCTCGATTGCGCTTCACGGAGCGGTTCTCGCCTTTCTCTTGCACGAGCCCGAACCTCTTCTGCTCAATCCTGTGTCGGTCGCGATGGGCCACAACGGAACATCGGTCACGCGACTGTACTGGGCGACCAAGTCTCCCGACAAGAGCCGGCACAGTTCCCCTGACAGTGCGACGGAACGGTATCGTCATCAACGCTTCAGCCACGAACCGCTGACCTTCGACGCGCCACAGGTCGCGCAATTCCGAAAACCGTTGCCGCTCGCGCCAACCGAAAAGCATGACAATGCAGCGGCGCAGACGCTCTCCGCTGCGGGGCACGGAGTCCAGGCCGGCCTTCCCTACGGAACGCTGACTCGGGGTCAGCTCTACGGTGATGAGCTCAGGCCCGCGTTGCCCATACAGACTTCCGATCCGGTTGTGTTTCCCTGGCAACTGCCCGCTGCCCCGGGCAACGAGGTCATCGAAATCACGATTGACGAGCGGGGAGAAATCGTGAAGAAAACCGTGCTGCAAAGCCTCGGGCCCGAGATCGACAGCAAGTGTCTGGCCGCGCTCGACAACTGGCGCTTCCAGCCCGCTACCCACAATGGCGCTCCTATACCCTCCAAGCAAGACGCGATCTTCCCCTTCAAGTCACGGGGGTAGTCAAAGGCCCCTCCCGGCGCCGCGCCTCACCGTTCTCTCGCTTACTAAGGTTGAAAAAAATTGCAAGCTCGCAGAGAACAACACAGATCTGACGCGAATTTTTACAGAGCTCGGAACTTGCTTGTGATTTCGGTGTTCACTGAAAACGAGAGTCGAAAGCTCTCGAAGAAATTCGCAACTAGCAATTGAGCGGCGCTCAGCCCCCGGAGAGCGGACTATCAGGCCATAGCCCGCATTGCCCGTCTTTCTTAAGACGACATCATGGAGAAGAGACTATGAAGCATTGCATTCGATTGGCTTTTGGACTGTGCCTGCTTTGCGCCGGATTGAGCACGGCCGGCTTCGCATCCTCGATGTATATTGTGCAAGGAATTGCAGGACGAAATTACGCCGTTCACACTGATCCAGCCTTTCCCGTCGACGTTTTGCTGAATGATGAGGTCTGCTACGTCCACGGCCTGCCCTTCGGCAACATACAAGGCCCGCTCACATTCGAACCTGGAACCTATAACATGAAAGTCAGCATCGCCAACTCGCTGGCGCCGTGCAGCAATTCTCCGTTGATCGATCGCTCGGTGACGATTGAGCCGGAGACGGACATTTCGGCGGTGATCACGCTGAACGAAAACGGAGCGCCGACGCTCTTAACTTTCACCAACAATCTATCGCCAGTGGGTGCCAACAATGCTCGATTGTTGTTCGCGCTCGGGGCGAACTCGCCGGCAGTGCAAGTTGTTTTGGTAGACGCCAGCACGAAGAAAACGTACACCTACTCAGTGAGCCCACATGGTCTGCTGGATGTTTCTGTGCCAGCAGGACTCTATTCGGTGGAGGTGACTCAAGGCTCGGCGACTCTAGCGGGCGACGGGATGCTGTATCTGGATTCGCAATCGGTCACTCTGGCCTATGCGCTCGGTCAGGCCAGCAACAACACTGTAGTTTTTGAAACCAGAACTCTGCGCGACGTGATCTAGTTACCGATGAATGACTGGAAGGCCGCCCATGGGTGGCCTTTTTTTCATTTCCATCGCAGAGCCCCAGCAACTGCCCCCGCGCTCGCTATAATTAACGAGTGAACGAAAAGTCAATCGAGCAGATCGCTTCCGCCGATTTCCCCACGCGGTGGGGACATTTCCGGATTTACGGTTTTCGCGCACGCGTCGGACAGGACGGGAATCAGCGAGTTGAAGAAGCAGTTGCGTTGGTCATGGGTGAGATGAAATCCCGGACGCCGCTGGTTCGCGTGCATTCGCAATGCCTCACGGGCGACGTCTTTCATTCTCTGCGCTGCGATTGCCGCCAGCAACTTGAGCTCTCGCTTTCCATGATCGCCCAAGAAGGCGCAGGCATCCTCATCTATGAACAGCAGGAAGGACGCGGCATCGGGTTGATGGCCAAGCTTCAGGCCTACGAACTGCAGGATGCGGGCCTCGATACCGTCGAAGCCAACGAGCGACTCGGGTTCAAAGCCGATCATCGCGACTTCTCGCTCCCCGCCGAGATTCTCAAGGCACTGGGAGCGACCAGCGTTCGTTTGCTCTCGAACAATCCGGATAAAGTCGAGGCTCTGGAAAAAGCTGGGGTGCGCGTGGTGGAGCGCGTGCCCTGCGAAGTAACGCCCAGCGAGTACGCGGAAGAATATTTGAAGACAAAAAAAGAAAAGCTCGGGCATCTGTTCACGTCTTCGGAATGATGCGCACTTCGTCCCAACGTGGTCGCGGCGTCACCGTCCTCATCATTCTGCTCGCTTCGCTCGGGATGACCTATTACCATCTCGGAATTTTTATTGCGCACGCGCTCGAACGCCGCGCCGCCCAAGGTTTCGGCGGCGGATATTCCTTCGGCGACGACTTTTATCCCATCTGGCTGACGTCGCGCGCAGCCCTGCTGGACCATCGCAATCCTTACAGCAAAGAAATGACGCGTGAAATCCAGATCGGACTCTTCGGGCGTCCGCTGGATTCGCACAATCCGGCCGATCCTTCGGCCCATTATCGGGAGTTCGCGTATCCCGCTTATGTGGATTTACTGTTCTGGCCTGCCGGCTTGCTGCCGTTTCCCGCGGTTCGCATACCGCTCGCCGTGGCGCTGGCTACATTGACTGCATTCAGCATTCCGCTCTGGATGCGCGCATTCCAGCTCGCCGCCACGCCACACTTTCTCGCCATCGCGCTGATGCTCACGCTTTCGAGCTACGCCGTGCTTGAAGGTCTCTTCGCCGCGCAACCTGGGCTGATTGTCGGATTCCTTATCGCTACAGCCTTCGTAGCGCTCCTCAAGGAACGCTTGTTTCTGGCTGGCAGCGTGTTCGCGTTCACTCTTATCAAGCCGCAGATGTCGGTCGTGGTCGTTGTTTATCTCCTGCTTTGGAGTTTTTCGCAGTGGCGCACGCGCCGTGCGTTCGTTGTCGGACTGCTGGGCTGGTCAGCTCTGCTCGTCGCCGCTTCGCTGATCGTTTGGCCGCACTGGATCGCCGAGTGGCTTCATGTCCTTTCCGGATACGGCAACTATTCCCCGCCGCCGCTGATCACGTATTCGTTCGGCCCAAAACTGGGGCCGCATCTTGGACCTCCTCTGATCGTCCTTCTGCTTGCAGCCGCGCTGCTTCTGGCTTGGAAGATGCGCCGCGCCGACGCGACTTCGGCGGGCTTCTCGCTCACCGTCAGTCTTCTTCTCGCTCTGACCTCCATCACGCTGCTGCCCGGACAGGCGGTCTACGACCACATCATCCTGCTGCCGGGCGTTCTGCTGATCGCATGCACATGGCGTCGCGTGAGAGTTTCCAGCCGGGCGTTTTGGGCCGTTCTGGTTATTGCCGCGCTCATTCTGTTCTGGCAATGGATCGTTGCCATTCCTTTGCTTGCGATGAGGCCTTTCTTGTCAGGTGGGCAATTCTTCTCGCGCGGCCTGTGGCTGCTTCCCTTTCACGCCGCCGCATCGGTGCCCTTGGCAGTGTGTGCCGTTCTCGGATATCTCTTCACAGCAGCGCTTCGCGAGCAGCGCTTTCCGCGTGCGTCGGATCTCAGCGTCGCACCGCGGCCCTGAGTTGCGCCTTGTTCTTTGACGGCAAATATTGAAGCGCAGCGATCAGCAATGCCCGATACACTTCCTGCGCCGCCGGAACGTCGCGTAGCACTCGCCAATGCTGCCGGACCGTCTCAACATCTCCGCGCACGATTGGACCGCTGAACCCGCCAGGAGCCCCAAACATCACGTAATTGGCCAGAGTCTGGAGCATAATGGGAACCATTCGGGTGCGCGCCTGTTTCTTTGGAATTCCGGCGGCTGCAGCGACCTGTTCCGCCGCTGCGAGCAGCGCCGTGAACAGCGGTGAGGCAAACGTCCCCCAGGCGTGATACGCCGCTTTCTCGCTCTTGCGAATCGCGAACGCAATGCCGCCCAGGTCCTTCACCATCTGGCGCGCGGCGCGAACGGCAGCGGCGTCTCCCTCGATTGCGAAGGGCACTCCCGTGAGCCTGGGCCGCGAGCAGCGCACGAAGGTCATCATGGGATGCACCGATGCAACAGAAGCGCTTCTCTCACGCAATGCCTCGAGTTCGTCGCTCGCGAGCGCGCCGCTGGAATGAAGGGCGATTCGCCCCCTCCAATTCATTTTCTCTGCGGCCGACTCAGCGGCTTTCCGAATTTCACGATCCGGAACACAGAACCACACGATGCTCGCGCGCAGGTCGCTCGCCATGGCCGACATCGCAGACGCGCCAACCTCCTGCGCGAGTTTCCGCGTTCTTCGGCTCGATGCCGCACCGGAACATCCAATCACAGCCTCGATCTCGTATCCCGTAGAGTGCAGCGATGCCGCCAGCGCATTCGCCAGATTGCCTGCCCCGACGATCGCCATCACGGGCTTCGGTTTCATGTCCGGCAGCATAGCAGAAGGCTCGGACCTCAGACTTTGGGCGTCAGACTTCAGACTCATATATGCGCTCCGCAGATTTAGTGAGCGACGCGCGTCCCCGTCTGCGGCACTGCGCGCGAGATCCCTCGTTCGCTCTGGCAAAAAGCGCGCGAACTCCGGATGACGCACCGACGTAAATGCTCCTAAGGTTGATGCGGGGGGTCTAAGGTACGAAGTCCGCGGTCTTGGGTCCGCGGGCCCGCCGGCCGCATGCTTTATATTGTCTGCATGCCGAAATCTTCCACTCGCCGCTCCGCGCGCCCGCGTGCCCGCGTCGTCTCATCTCGTACTGTTTATCGCGGGCCTGTTTTCTGGATCAGCACCGATCACGTCGTCGAGCCCGGCGGCATTCGCGCCCGCCGCGATCTCGTGCATCACTCCGGATCCGTAGTCGTGCTCGCAGTCGATGATTCCGGCTCAACGCCGCGCATCCTGCTGGAGCGCCAATATCGCCACGCCGCCGGCGACTATCTGTGGGAGTTGCCCGCCGGACGCATTGATCCCGGCGAACGCGAACTCCACGCGGCGCAGCGCGAGTTGCTCGAAGAAACCGGCTATCGCGCCGATCACTGGCGGCGTATTCTGCATTTCTACGCCAGCCCCGGATTCGTCGCCGAAACCATGGCCGTCTATCTGGCTACCGGCCTGCGTGCCGGCAAGGCGCAACCCGAGGACGATGAAATCATCTACAAGAAATTCGTTTCGCTGCCCGCGGCAGTGAAGATGGCGACCGGCGGCACCATCCGCGATGCCAAGACAATTTCCTCGATTCTCTGGCTCGATCACATGTCTCGAACCGGCCGACCCATCGCAGAGTAAGTTAGCCGAAAGCAGAATCATTAAAACGATTCTTCTCAAGGCTATACCGTATTCTTCCCATTTTGGTTCGGGAACCGCCTTAAGGTGCGCGTGAACTTGACAGCCTACCCTTAGAGCTACAAAATGCATCTTAAGTCTTGTGGGAGCACGTCCTCAGCCCCGAGGAACGTGCGTAAGAGGGGGATTCGTGGAACGTCTGAAAGGAACCGTGAAGTGGTTCAATAATGCCAAAGGGTACGGGTTCATCGGCCGCTCAGATGGCCCGGATGTGTTTGTGCACTACAGCGCGATCTCTTCGGAAGGATACAAGAGCCTTCAGGAGGGCGATCAGGTCGAATTCGAAATCGCCGACGGCCAGAAAGGACCTCAGGCAGCCAACGTAACCAAAGTTGCTTAGCTGTCTTTCGCTGCACTTCGCTCGCCACTAGCGCTTCCGTCCCGCAGCCGGGGAGAACTGTACCCATTCATCGTGTTGGTCGCGACGCGGCGGGCCTTGCTCCAAGCGCTGGCTCTTCCCACCTGATGTTGTTTATCTTTAGTGCGTGAACAACAAGGCGATCGCCAACATTCTCTACGAAACTGCGGACCTGCTTGAAATCGACGGCCAGGATTCCTTCCGCATTCGTTCTTATCGCAACGCCGCGCAAGCCATCGAGAATCATCCCGAGGCGATCAAAGACATGATTGGTGAGCCGAAGAAAGTCCTCGCCATTCCCGGCATCGGCAAAGGCATGCTGGCCAATCTGAAAGAGCTGTTCGACACCGGCAAGCTCGCGGTGCAAGCAGAGTTGCTCGAGAAATACCATCCCTCGATGCTGCAGTTGCTGAAGATTCAGGGACTCGGCCCGAAGACGATTGCGCTGATCTGGAGCGCATACAAAGTCTCGGACATTGACGGAGTCGAGAAACTCGCCAGCGAAGGCAAGATTCGCATCCTGCCGCGCATGGGCGAAAAGCACGAAGCGAAATTGCTGAAAGCGATTCAGGATTATCGGCGCATCGGCGGACGCTATCTGATCGACACTGCCGAAACCGAATGTGAGAAGCTCAGTGAATATCTGAAGAAATACCCGGGCTTCGACAAGATCACGCCCGCGGGGTCGCTGCGCCGCGGACGCGAAACCGTCGGCGACCTCGACATTCTGGTGACCGGCAAAGCGTGCTGCTCGGAAGAAGATCGGCAGAAAGCCATCGCGTATGTCGCGCAGTATCCGCCTCTGATGGACCTCATTGCCAGCGGCGACAACAAAATCAGCTTTCACGTGCGCAGTGGGATGCAAGTGGACGTGCGCCTGCTCCCGCCCGAATCATTCGGCGCCGCTATGCAATATTTCACCGGATCGAAAGCCCACAATGTCTCTCTACGCCAGCGCGCGCTCAAAATGGGATACACGCTCAACGAATACAGTCTTGCCGATCTGAAAACCGAAAAGCCGGTCGCGGGACGAACCGAAGATGAGATTTACGCCAAGCTGAAGCTCGACTGCATTCCTCCGGAGATGCGTGAAAATCTTGGCGAAATCGAACTCGCCGAAAAACACGCATTACCGCAACTCATCACCGAAAAAGACCTGCAAGGCGACGTGCACATGCATACGGTCGAAACCGACGGCCGCTCAACGATCGAAGAAATGGCCGAAGCCGCCAAGGCGCGCGGATATAAATACATGGCGATCACCGATCACTCGAAAAATCTCGCCTTCGCCAACGGATTGGATGACAAGCGCGCGGTCGAACACATTCAGCGCATTCGCAATGCCGACAACGTGATCGACGGCATCAAGATTTTCGCCGGCATCGAAGTCGACATCCTCACCGACGGCGATCTTGATTTATCCGATGATGTTCTGGCGCAGATGGATCTCGTCATCGCCAGCGTGCACTCCGTTTTCAATCAGGAATCGGCGAAGATGACCGAGCGGCTCATCAAAGCCATCGAGAATCCCAACACCTCGATCATCGGCCATCCCACGGGTCGCATTCTTCTGCGCCGCGATTCTTATCCCTTCGACATGGGAGCAGTTCTCGCCGCTGCAGCCAAGCGCAGCGTGGCGATGGAGTTGAACGCCTATCCCGATCGCCTCGACCTGAACGACGTGCATCTACGGCAGGCCAAGCAGCAGGGCGTGAAGATCGTGATCAACACCGACTCGCATCACACCTCGCACATGGAGAAGATCCGCTACGGAATTCTGCAAGCCCGCCGCGCCTGGCTGACAAAGGACGATGTGCTCAACACGTTGCCCGCGGCAAAATTCGCGCAAGCGATGAAGCAGCGCTGGTGAGTGCGGGTGCCAGGTAGCGATTCGCTGTCGCGGGCTTCTGACTGGCCATGCTCGAGGCGTCAATAGCCCGCGTAGGACTATCGAATGGTGGTGATTCCTTTGACGATCTTTTCGGCCTCGGCCCTTGAGAGGTCACCAGAGATCACCGCAGATTTGGCGATGGGCTCCCGAACTACAGCGGTCATGACGACTTGACCATCCAGCAGGATCGCCACTGGCTTGCCAATGTGACTTGCAGTAGCCGCGCGTATTTTCTCGGATCCAGAAGGATTGAATTCGACATCCACGTTATATTGCGACGAGTGATCTGTGTGAATGATATAGGCCCGTGAGATGTCGCCGTTTGTGACTATATCTTCAGCGTGGAGATAAACCGAGCGCTCTGTTCCTGAAACCCTCGCCTCACGCAAACCGGGAGCCGGTTTCTCTTCGGCAAGCTTCACCTCAAAGCGAACCGCCGCCGCATACACATTGCGAACGATTGGGGACCACATCCGTTCGACAAGAAATAAGAGAACCGTCATGACGAAGGCGAGTGTCACGAGGAGAGTGACCTTGGACCGTGGCTCTGCCCCGACACGGTCAGGCGCTCTGGACGCTGCCGCGAGGATGGTCTTTCGCCGGTAATCGCGTTGTTCCGAAGATGTCATGGACTCATGCAGGAGCGGGTCCGCATTTCGCAAAAGTTCTGTAACGCTTTTCATCTACTCCTCCGTAAACGCTTTCAGCGCAGTGGTCAACTCGCGTCGACCCATCGAGAGATGCCACCGGACTGTGATCTGGCTGATGCCAAGAAGAGACGCGATGGCGGGAATGGATAGTCCCTCTAATTCGCGCATGACCACGATCGCACGACGACGCGGAGACAATTCGTCGAGCGCTTTCCAAACGCTGGTTCTGGCAATGAGGGCGCCTTCAAGGTCCCCATTTGCAGGTGCCGCAAGGCTCTTTCCCGACTCTGATGCCTCGAAACGTTTGCGCCTTAAAGTCCTCCTCCACTGATCACGGCGGATATTTATCAGTACCCGCACCAGCCACGCTTCCTCGCTGGCGAAGCCGACTGGTATGGATCTTGGATATCTAGCCGCCTTGAGAAACGTTTCCTGGACCAGGTCGAGGGCATCGTCGGCACTGGCCGTGAGCCTTCTTGCGAGGCGATAGAGACGGTCGTAGTGATCGTCGAACAGGATCGCGAGTCGGTCGACAGATCCCCCAATTTCTGCAACTGGAAGGACTCGAGCGATGTTCAGTTCGTTCATATCTATCCTGTTAAACGTTTGAAGGCACCATTCCGTTGGTGGCGATGAACCAAATTTTTGGGTTGTGATGAAGTCTGTCCGACAGCGTTCTTTCGCCCGGCAGCGGCATCGCTGGAGCGATGCCCCCGATCCGCAGCCGCCTCACGACTCCAGGCTGCCGCTCCAGGGTAAGTTATTCTTTTTTTCGGAGAGCACGGGCAATTTCTGGCAGGCGAGGCAGGATGGCTGAATATTTCAGCCAGGCTTTGTGATCGACCGCCGGCGCTCCGCTGACGAGCGCTCCGGCTGGAACGTCGTTAGCCACTCCGCTCTGCGGCGTGACGATGGCGTTCTCGCCGACTTTGCAGTGGCCTACCACACCAACCTGGCCGGTGAGAATAGCGCGGTCGCCGATCTCGGTCGATCCGGCCAGGCCGACCTGCGCGCAGAGCAACGCATCCTCACCAACCCGGGATCCGTGGCCCACTTGTACCAGGTTGTCGATCTTTGTGCCTCGCCCGATGGTGGTTTCGCCGACGCTGGCCCGGTCGATGCATGAGTTCGCCTGCACCTCGACGTTGTCGCCGATGACGACCGGGGCAGGCTGCGGAATTTTGTGCCAATGTCCGTCGGGGGTTTTGGCGAAGCCGAAGCCGTCGCCGCCGATGACGACTCCATTCTGCAAGAGCACGTTGCTGCCGATGCGGCAGTTTTCGCGGACGACGGCGTGCGCATGCGCAAAGAAGTTCGAGCCGATTTTCGTTCCCCGATAAATCACGACGTGAGCGAGAAGAACGGCGTTGGCGCCGATCTCGACACCCTCATCGATGACCACGTAGGGCCCGATGTGCGCATGTGCGCCAATCTTGGCACTCGTGTGAACCACTGCGGTCGGGTGCACTCCAGGGGCGTATCGCAGCGGCAGATGAAACAATTCCAGAGCTTGCGCGAAGCTGAGGTAAGGATCTTTCGCGCGGAGCATTGCTGTCGGAATCGGGGGAAAATCTTCCGAAACGATGACCGCGGAAGCCTTGGTGGTTTTCGCCGCGACGGCGTACTTAGGATTGGAGACGAAGGTTAATTCTCCGGGTTGAGCCTGATCGATTCCGTTGAGCCCGTGGATCTCGGTTTCCGGTGAGCCGTTCTCAAGGCGTGCGCCCAGCGCAGAAGCAATGGCAGAAAGTTTCATGATCGTGAGAGGAACGCATAGATCGTAACACTCGCACAGGTTGCGTGCGGTCCAACAGCTTAGGCGGCGCGGTGGGAGCCGCGTCCCTTTCAAGACTACCTCGCTGCGCTCGGGGGCGGACGAGGGCGTCCGCCCCTACACAAGACCAAAGTCAAAATCTCCACACAACGAACACCGCATTGTGTGGGCCACCCGACTGGGCGGGCTCAATTTGTCGACTGCACGGTCAGCGTGAAACTCGTGTTGTGCGTGAGCGATCCGCTGGAAGCAGTGACCGTCACGGTAAAGGTGCCGACGGGAGTGCCCGTAACCACGCTGAAGTTCATGGGCGCAGAAGCGCCGCCGCCCGGGGCGGGATTGGTGACGACCACAGGGAAGTTGCCGGTCGCGGCCAGATCGCTCGCGCTCAGCGTGGCTGTCATCTGCGAGGAGCTGACATACGTAGAGATATGGGTGGTCCCGTTGTAGGTCACCGCGGAACTAGTGATGAAACCGGTCCCGTTGATGGTAAGTGTCTGCGAAGTTGAACCCGCGGCCTGCTCGGTCGGAGACAGCGAGGAGATGGAAGGAACGGGATTGTTCTGAGTGACGCTGTTTCCACTTCCTCCGCAACTCGGGAAAGTGGCAAAGAGCGCGACCATCATCAGCCCGGCCAATAGAGCTTTCTTGCGCTCTCGCGCCGGGATGCCAAAGAAGCAGATGCCCAGCAGGGGCAGGATCGCGGCCGCCATCCAGCCGAATCTCGGTTTCTCATTCGCAGCACGATGTCGCAGTTGACCCAACGCTGCCGTGCTAATTGTCAATGTGGTCGAGCCCTGACCGGACACGGAAGTGGGACTGAAGCTGCACGTCGCTTCCGCGGGAAGACCGGAGCAGGAGAAGTTGCTGACGGTTCCGGTGAAATTTCCTAAGTCGGAAACGTTGATCGTGGTCGGTGAAGAGGAGCCTTGCGTAATCGTGACCGAACCAGCGCTGAGCGCAAAGTCGTTCACGACGATCTGTACCACTCCCGCCGAACCGCTCGGATAGTTTGTGTCGCCACTGTATTGCGCTTGCACCGAGATCGCGCTATTCACCGTAATGCTGGCCGAGGCCTGACAGGCATAGTTGGCGCTGGCATCTTTTGTGCTGGCGCAGGTCGTTGGACCCGATAGCACCGCGCCGGTTTGGTAGTTCACAAACGTGACGGTTCCGGTCGGATACACCGTTTTATTGCTGGTGTCTACGAGGACGCTGAGATTCGCCGTCCCGCCCGGATTCACGTTCTGCGTCGGCGGAGTTAGCGTGATCGTCGGGGTCGGATATTGCACCGTGATGTTCGTTGTAGAGGCGGTCGATGACGCATAGTTTTGATCGCCGCTATAGGAAGCTCCGAGGGTGTAACTGCCGGAAGTGGGGAATGGCGAAGTTGAGGTGTTGATACTCGCCACCAACGATGCCGCCGGGTTCGATGCAGATCCTGCCGTTCCCGAATAAGTGACTGTTCCGCTCACAGCGTTTCCGTTCACGAGAAAGGTTACGGTTCCAGTGGGGGCAACACCGGAGCTGGTGGCGGTGACAGTCACCGTCGCACTATACAGAGAACCGACCGACTCGCTCCCATAAGAAACCGGGGCCACGGTTGTGGCGGCTGGCGTAATGGTCAATGATGCCGTCGCGGAATTCGCGTTGAAGCTGTTGTCCCCTGCATACGCGGCTTTGACCGAATTCGTGCCGCCGGGGAGGGAAGGGCTCTGGTCTTCAAAATATCCGAAGCTGTTCAGTGTGTAGATGCCGGCATCGAGAGAGTTGCCGTTATCGGTCATCGTTACGCTGCCGGTCGGGCAGGCTGTCGCGCCGGAAGCTGCGACCGGATTGCACATCTGGCTCTGGGAATTCTCGACATTCACGCGGAGAAAGTAAGGCGAGCCGTACGGTGCCGTGGTCGTATCGCCGCTGACGATGTTTCCGTTGTAATTGAAGGTGACGAGAAAAACCTGAGGCTCGCTATTTTCCTTGTTGACGGTGACATTCACTGCGTTCGAAGTGCTGGAGCTGTAGGTCGCATCGCCGGGATAGTACGCGGTCAGTGAGTACGTTCCGCCGGGAAGCATATTGGTAGTTCCAGAGGACACTGAACCGTTGGACAAACTGAATCCAGCAATGCCTTCGGTGCTGTTGCTCTCGCTTCCCTCCAGGGAAATCTGGCCAGTCGGAGTTCCGGTACCGGACTGCGGCTTCACGCTGGCGGTAAAGGTGAATGGTTGGCCATGAGTGATGGTGGTGCTCCCAACCGCAGTCAGCGTTGTGGACGAATTCAACAGGCTGACTGAATTCCAGTTGGTCACCAGATTGTTCGCGTTGACTGTGCCGAGTCCGGTAGCCATGTCGTAGCCGGTGCCCGCGGCATATCCGCTCATTACACCGTACTGATCACCGACGGTATTGGTTTGACAATCCGGGCTGCCCGTGAGGCAGGGTCCCTCGTTCGTTCCTACCGTGACATCATTGAAAATGCAGCTCGAGCTGGTGCCGTTGCCGACAGCCGAATTGCAACTCGCCCCGGACTTGGCTGCGAGCTTGTAGAAGACATAATTGGCATTGCCCTGCCGTCCGTATTTCTGATTGACCAGCGCCATGATTCCGGCAAACGAAGGCGAGGAAACGGACGTGCCGCCAAACCGTGGATAAGAACCTGGGCAGGGCCCCGCCCCTGGGTAGTCGGCCTCGCAAATGACGTAGGCGGTTCCCGCCCAGCCACTGCTGGCGAAGAGGGAAACATCCGGCAGGTCCCGCTTTCCATCGTTGGAGAAGGTGCCGTTGCCCGTCTGCCATGAGGGACGGTTATAGCCGCCAGCACAGCTGGCCGGCGTGTCGCCGGTCGGAGTTGTGCATGCGCTCGCTCCGCCCGACCCGCCAACCACGTCCACAGCCTCAATCAATTCCGAATTGTTGCAGTTGGTTTCCGGACTGGAACTGAAATTGGGTGGCTGGAATGCCTGGCTGGTGCACGACGAGTCCCAAGTTATCTCGGGGATGTAGCCGCGAGCCGATTCCAGCGTGGTGGAATTGTTGGTCGTGTTCCAGTAAGTGGTCGGGTTTGTGAATTCATTGAAATCCGTTCCGCCGACGGCCACATTGTAGGGTGTCGAGGCAAAGCCGCTGACCTGCAATCCGTATTGCGCGGGCGCTGGTGGAGCTGCGTCAAAGTTATCGCATCCGGCGGATCCCGCGTCGCCGGCGGAAATGAAAACTGTGATGCCCTCTGCCGATGCCTGTTGCCACAGCGCGTTGTAAAACTGATTTCCCGCCGTTCCCAGCCCCAGTTCGCAGTAGCCGTAACTCTCGCTCATGATCGGAGCCAGATTCTGGTCGACGATGTACGTCGCCGAAAGATCAACTCCCGCCGTAGTCTCCGTCGACGCGGAGATCACGAAGTCGATCGTCGCGCCTTTCGCCACCGCGCCCGACCATTGCACGTCGATGTCGGCCTCCGGTTCATCGCCCTGAATGCCCGGGTCAGGCCCGTTGGGAACGAATACCGGATTATTCGCGGGCAGGCCGAACATGCTGCGGAATGCTTGCACGTCCGACATCTCAATGTCGGTTTCGCCGGAAATTGCGATCGTTACTCCCGTGCCGTCGGTGCCGTTATTCCACAGCGGCAGCAGGTTGTAGATGGTCGCGAAGTCGTAGGGTCCAATGTCGAAGCAGTAGTTCCCATCCGCGCTGCACGTGTAGCCAGCCGGGTAAGTGAAAAGCGGATTCGGCGAGTGCGTCTTACTGATAATCGCCTTGCCGTTCTCCCGCTTCACTATTCCCGCCGGCACATTCATCGCCTTGCGGGGAAAGTTGTTCAGCGACGCAATTCCGGCTATGGCGGGCGTCAGCGCCGTTGGAATCTGCGGGTCGCTCGAGTTGGCCCAGTGCTGCTCGCCCTTCACCAGATATTTGTGAATGGTGGTGTGAAAGGCTTCCTGCACCTGGCTGGCGGAACCGGAGAATTCGAGCACGGTGCGGCCCTTGGTCGAGCCGACTTGAAATCCGTGAGACTGCAGCCAAGTTGTGATCGTCTGAATGTCGGTGTCGGTGGGGCCGAATTGTTTGCCGAACTCCTCGGGCGTGAGCCATTGATGGTAGTTGGGCGAGCTCTTATTTTGCAGGTCGTCGAGAAACTTGTCTAACGTGGCTTCCTGCTGCGGGCTTCGCTTCAGCACGAGCAGCATGCGCTGCATGGGAAGCGTGGCGGGGGCAGTGCCGAGATCGTATTGCGGGAGCGCGAGAGGATGCGTGTTGCCCTTCAGCGTCGTCAATTGCGTCTCATCGATGGGTTGCGTGATCAGAGGCTGAGGGGCCACGGAAGATGCAGACACCGTGCTGGACGCCTGCTGCGCGATCAAGGGAACGCTCAACAGAAAAAACACTGCAAAAATGAGGATCGAATGCGAAATGGGAACGAAGACACGGGGGGAAGAAGACACGGCAGCTTTCATCGCGATACACCTCTAGCCCGAAAAATCGATGCTTTCCACGGGAAGCGACCGGAGCAGCGAGGAACAGGGAATGCACCGGCCGTATCTGGGCGGGCGAAAATGCCCGCGTGGCGCGGTCACACAGTACATCAAGCTGGCCGCGTACTGCAATGAGTTTTCGGGAACGTTGCAGCGTGGCGTTGCGAAGGAAGTACGGCTGCGGAAGCTCGCGCCGGAGAGGCTGGGTGCATTCTTGCTGCCGCTGGATGTCAGAAGCCGCCTATGCGCGCTTTCATGTCTCCAGCCATAGAGGGCGCGTGTCATGGGGATCTCAACGCGGCCCTCAAGGGCCGCTCTTCCACATCGTCAGAATTGGGAACTACTCTTCGAACATGGGGACTTGGCGCTGATCTTGCGCGCGGCGCTTGCGCTGGCTGGCTCCGATGACGGCCAGGACCGTGAGTGACTCCAGGGCCGTGCGGGGAACGAAAATACGCTGCGTGTTGGAGCGCTGATCGGGAGGGCTGAGGAGAAATCCTTCGGGCATGGTTTGCGCCAGATCGGCGGGCATGAGCCCTTCGAGAATCTCGCTGTCTTTGAAGCGCAGCCGCACCCACAGACCCTCCGAACGCGGGCGCGAGGTGAAAGTTTTGCGTGTGAGCGATTCGGAATCTCCGAATTCGCGAACGAAATAGACGCCCTTGATTTCGCGCAGATCGATGGCGATGACGGTGCCGGAAGTATTGAGCAGTTCCAATTTGCCTTCCCGCACAAATTCGGCTGGAGACACGTAACCGGAGACGGAATCGCGATCCATCTTGCGGACAATGACTTTTTTGTGCGTCGGCATGAATGCAATACCCAGTTACCAATACCCAGTAGCCAGTTCTCAGTCCTCAGTTGTGAATTGCGAATAATCAGCCCGGGGCGAAAACATCAGTTTACGGGTCAAATCAGAATACTTGTTCTCGAAGAGATCGCGGCTTGGCAACTGGGTACTTGGCCCTGGCAACTGATTCTCGCATTTTTGGCGACAAAACATGCGGAATCCGCCTTGGCAGTAGCCAAACCGTAAACCTTGTGTTATTTTCTTTAGCTTACTGCAAAGTTCTTGCATCTTCTAAGTGCTTGCAATCTAGCGACTTGCAGCGGGGCAGCAGGGTTTCTGGTGAGTCCAGCGCTGCCAGCTGTGGAAAAGTTGTGGAAAAGCTCGGTTCGTCAGCCCGAGCCGGTCTTTGATGGGCAGTGGGAAGCAGCGCAGCACGAATCGGCCCTTAGGCCGCTAACGCGAATGGCTGATTACATTTACACGATGGAACTCCGGTTGACGCCGGACCAACTGAAAGGCGTCAACCTGATACAAGACGTCGCTCGTGCTGCAGGGCTGAATCTCTACCTGACCGGCGGTGCTATCCGCGACATCATCAGCGGCTTTGCCATCCGCGATCTCGATTTCACTATTCAGGGCAATCCCCTCAAGCTGCAGAAAGATCTGGAAAAAGTCGGGGCGCGGATTACGGCAATCGAAGAAGACATCCGCACGCTGTTCGTCTCCCTGCCCGGCAATGCGCGCGCTGAGATCAGCATGGCGCGAACCGAGCAGCGGGAAAAAACCGGCAAGCCGCCGGTTGTAGCACCGGCGACCATTCACGAAGACCTGCGCCGCCGCGATTTCACGGTGAACGCAATGGCGCTCTCGTTGAACGAGGGCTCGCGCGGGCTGCTGCTCGATCCCTTCAACGGCGTGGCCGACATTGAAGCCAAGGTGATCCGGATTCTGCATAACTATTCGTTCCTCGAAGATCCTTCGCGCCTGATTCGCGCTACGCGCTTTGCGGCTCGTTTCCACTGGCCGCTCGAAGAGCGCACGCAGGCTCGTTACGACGCGGCGAAAGAAGGCAAGTACATTGAGTACATCCTGAAAAGCTCGATCGGGCATGAAATCGCAGCCCTGGCTCACGAAGACGATCCACTATTTGTTGTGAAGATGCTCGAAAAAGAAGGCTGGCTTGAGGTGCTGCATTCGCATTGGACTTCAGCGAAAGCAGACACGAACGGACTGGCTGCACTGATGAAGACGCGCCAGCAGATGGTCGATCTGGGTTACGCTCCCGACGCTGGACCGGCGGTGATGTACTTTCTCACTGGACGCATGTCCGAGAAAGATATTTCTGACATTCAGCGCATGATTCCGCGCAAAGATCTGGTCGAAGCCTGGCGCGACATCGAAGATCACGCCAAAGAACTGGCCAAGCGCCTGATGGGTAAGGAAGCGGCGACGCCTTCCCGTACGTGGCAGCTGCTCAGCAATGCGCGGCCGGAGATGATCCTGTTTCTGGCCGTGACGGCGAAGCAACAATCGGTGGAACAGAAGATCAAGAACTACCTGACGAAATGGCGGCAAGTGCAGCAGAAGATTCCGTTACCGGAGATGACGGAATTGTTGATCACGCCACAGCTGCCGGAATATCCGAAGATCGCACACGATGTTTTCATGCTGCTGCTGGATGGCAAGCTGCGATCTCGGACAGAAACTTTGAAGTTCCTGAAGCCGCTCGCGCCACCTCCGCCACCTCCGCCACCTCCGCCCCGCCGTGGACGAGCGGCCAAAGCGGCTGTCGAGGGCGCTGGCGCTCAAGTTCCGGCCAAACCTGGGCCGAAGGGAAAGAAGGCCGCGGCGGCTAGCGCTCCAGCTCCGGCGCTTGCTGCGGTGGCTGAAAAATCCAAGGGCGTGAAAACGGAAACGAAACAGACTCCCGCGGCGCCCGCAAAAACCGTGG
>JASHQK010000200.1 GCA_030039195.1 Candidatus Sulfotelmatobacter sp. | reverse complement strand
AAGATGGTCTCCTCGCGCACAGCAGGCCTGGTCGCTTTGGCCTTCACTACGCGTGGAGCGATCGGCGTCAGCTTCGCTTTCGCGGCGATGGGACGCTGCATATCAACGCCGCGACACGACGGATGAGCTGTCATCGGCAACTGCTCGTTCGGTCGCGCGAATGTGCTCAGGTGCATGCTCGCCGGAATCACAGAGACGGACCCGAATTTCGAGTTGGCGAAAGTCGCAACCGCTGTTTGGCGAACTGCGGAAGCACTCGGAGCAAAGGCTACGAGTTGCGGCGCGTGCGGCACGAGCACGAGGCAGAGCAGCGAGAAGACGCCAGCCAGACCGAGAGCCGGCATTCCGAAACGCCGGTGAGTGTTGCGATTCCGGTCGAGAATCCGGCAGAGGCGCTGTCTGGCTTCGTCGGCGCGGCGCACTGCGGCCTGCGCCAGGGTCCAGGCTCGTCGGGCGAAACTCCGCTCCAGCAGCGCGACCAGACACTTCGCATATCCGCGAGGATTCCCGGTCTCGGCGAGCACGTGGTCGTCACAGGCCATTTCGCGCTCCAGAGAAAGCTGGCGGTCGATCCACCAAACCGCGGGATGAAAGACAAATAATGCCCGCATCGCCTTCTGCAACAGATTAGTCCAGTCATCCCGGCGGCGGAGATGGGCAAACTCATGCAGCAAGATGGCGTGGAACTCATCCGTAGAAAGTTCACGCAGAGCCCACTCCGGGATGACGATCATAGGCTTGAAAAATCCAATTGCGGAAGGAACCGCCAGGTTGTCGGAAGTCGCCAGCGTCACCGAGTGCGACGAGGAAAAATCTCGCGCAAGCTTTTCCAGAGCGGCCGGAAGATGCGAGGGATCAATGACCTTGCAGGTGCCACGCAGAGCGCGCAAGCGCCATACTCCGAGACTCAGGTGCGCGGCTGCGCCACACGCACCCCCCAGCCAAATGGAAAACAAAATGACGGCCCAATGATTGGGCAAGGTGACGAGCGGTGGCGCGCCGCCGTACGCGAGCGAGTAATGTGCTGAGCCAAACACGCCGATGAAAGGAGCTCCGGCCAAGGCGAGCAGCGCGACGAACCAGATGGCAAACCTGGTTCCTGAGTTCTGCCGAGGCAAGAGGCGGAGCACGAGCCACGCAAACCCGGCAATCAGAATTCCTTCGGGAAGAGAGTTCAGAATGCGAGCGATCGCGATCTGCGCCAGATTTTCCAGTTCAGGCAGCATCATTTCGTGTCGCTCCGTTCATCTTCGCCTCGATCAAGAATTTCCCGCAGACGATCGAGTTCTCCGGCGTCGATGCCGCGCTCCTCAAGGATATTCAACACCAGTTGCTCGTGGGAATTCTTGAAGAAGCGGCCGACCAGATGCCGAATTTCCGATCGCGTAGCCTCTCTCTTCCCGACCAGCGGTGCGTAGACGTGGGCGCGGCCGTCTTTTACATGCTCGACGTAGCCTTTCCGCTCCAGAATTCGGATGGTCGTCAACACAGAGTTGTAGGCCAGCGGCGGAGTCTCCGCGAGCAAGTCGAGAATCGACTGGACCGTGCCCGAGCCCTTCAGCCAGAGCACGTTCATGATGCGCAACTCGGCATCGGTGAGAGTCTCGGACGGTCTACGCGGCACCTGGCCTCCCTTCCTTTGCGTTTAGACGCCTGAGGTCGCGAAAAGTAACTAAATATTTAGTTGCAAATCGACGGCAGCAGGTTGCATCGACATGTCTTCCAAACGCGGATTGTTTGGGCACTCTTTGTTCGCCCAACCGCCAAGCACATTTTCTCCGGTCGGGGACAAGTCGAAGCCAGCTTACACGTCACCGCGATGCCGGAGATCGCCGGAGACGCCGCGCTGCTGGTTAATCCTGGATGCGTCGAGGAGATTGCACACGCAATTGAACGAATAGTAACAGACGAAGACCTACGGAAACAGCTGCGCGAGAGAGGATTGAAACGCTCCGCGGGGTTCACTTGGGAGAATACCTGTACCCCCGTTCGGAATTTGCTTGCGAGTTTCTAACGGAGGTGCCAATCAGGCTGCGGCGAATCCTGTTCCGAGTTTACGGGATTTGAACGTTGGAGACGATGTTGGAGTAGCCGCTCTCTTCATTGCTCGAATTGACTGCGGTCGTCGCATAGCAGTAGGAGGTGCCGTCGCTGACCAGGTTATCGGTGTACAGCGTGCTCCCGTTCAAGGACGGGTTGATCTTCGAGAACGATCCGCAAGCCGAGTTGGAATAGACCGCGCGATAGATGTTGTAGCCGGAAATGTTCGAAGACGTGCTCGCGTTCCAGGAGAGAGCAACGTCGTAGGTCGTGCCGGTCGAGGCCGTGCCCGTGCCCGTCAGAGTCTCTGCTGTGGGAGAAGTCTGGGCATTGCTCGAAAAATTTAGCGTTGCGCTGACCGATCCCGTGGCTTGCGGGGTGAACGTTACCGTGAAGGGAACGCTCTGGCCAGCAGAGATTGTAACCGGCAGCGTCGGGCTGCTGAAACTGAAGGCGGCGTTGTTCGTGCTGGCCGACGAGACGGTGACATCCGCTCCCGTGGCAGACAAGCTACCTTCGCCCGAACCACTGTTTCCGACAACGACACTGCCCAACGCAAGCGTGGCGGGGGAAACGGAGAGCTGTCCAGCCACCGAGGTTCCGGTTCCTGTTCCGGAGAGCGAAACGCTGGTCGAGGCGTCGCTCGCGTTGCTCGCAATGCTGGCGGTCGCCGTGAAAGATCCAGCAGCGTTGGGGGAGAAGTTAATGCTGACCGTTGTGCTCTGGTTCGCCGCGAGTGTCATAGGAACGTTCGGCGAAACCAGAGAAAAATACTTGCTGGAAAACGAAACGCTGCTCACGCTGATGGAATCGGGCCCGGAATTGCTGACGGTGAATGAAAGCGTCTTGCTGCTTCCCGCCGAAACGCTTCCGAATTGCAGGGTAGCGGCACTGAGGGAAAGTGTGGACGTCTGCTGCTGGTTCGAACCGCCCGTGCTCACGCCCTGGCAAGCAGTCAGAAAACTCAAACCGGCGAGAGCCAGCGCAGCAAGTATTGCAACCCTTGCAGGATAGTTGGAGCAGACTTTCTTCGTCGTTGTTCTTGCCATACTGAGCGAAGAAACCGTGCGCCTGGTGGCCGCAACTTTCTGGCCAGGGGGACGGCTCATCCAGTGTCAGTGTCATCGCGCGAGACGAAATAGGGTAGATATCCGAAGTACATGTTGAATTTTGAAACAGTGAGGGAGAGGGTTGCGCGTTTGAGTCTGGATTTCGCCCATTTTGTGCACGTTGCCGCCTTCAATGTGTTGCCGCGGCTGTGCAACCGGTCGGACATGTACGGAAGGACAAGGGTCACGCAGCGGCAACCAGGTAAATCGCCACCTAGATATTGCGTGCTGTGTGCTCAGAAGAAGCGCTTGGGCTGAAACAGAATACCGATAGCGGCTGTCACATTCTTGGTTGCGTTCGGCTCAATCACTGGAAAGAGCCAGCGCTCGTATTGGGTCGAGACGGAAAAGCCGAACGTCGAATTGGGCCAGAACTCGGCGCGGAGGTTCGCGTCGGCTAACGATCCTCCGGCGGAGGGGTCCCCACCACAGACTTTGATTTCCGTAAGAGAGCCGCCAATTGGAGAGATTCAAGCCGACGTAGCTATTGAGAAACCGACTTTTCAGCCTCTGAGGTTCCCGACAGAATTTCCTAAGCCGGTCTAGCGCACGTTGCGGCGGTTGAATTCCGAGCGCCGGAACTCGCGGCGCCGGCCGGCGTCATCGTAGCGGCGTTTCTGTTCATCGGTATCCGGAATGACCGCCGGTACCTTCAGGCGGTTTCCCTCGCGATCGATCGCAACGAACGTGAGATAAGCAGACGCCACGTGTTGGGCAGAGTCGGCAATATAGTTCTCCACAAAAACCTTCACGCCAACTTCCATCGAAGTGGTGAACACGCGATTCACCGAGGAGCGGAGGATCACGAGATCCCCGACGCGCACCGGAACGAGAAAATCGATGTGATCGACCGAGGCAGTCACGACATGGTTGCGTGAGTGGCGATGAGCCGCGAGCGCTCCGCAGAGGTCGATCCAGTGCATAAGCCGCCCGCCGAGTAATGCCCCCAAAGGATTGGCATCGTTCGGTAACACGATTTCATCCATTTCCGACTGCGAATCGCGAACGGGACGAGGTGCAAGCGGGTCGTGAGTCATCTTGTCGAGTCTATTTCCCTTTCAGTTGTTCTTCTCCAGACGTGACTTCAAAAAGCATTCGGCCATTTTCTGCAGGCGCGGATCTAAGTGCGATTTGACCCAGTGGAGCTGCTGAGCATTCACTTCCAGATCGCCACGCTCAACCGGCAGATGATTTCGTTCGCAGACGTAGCCGATGCGAATAAGATGAGAAGAATCATCCTTTGTGTCACTTCGCCGCGCAGAAACCGCAAACCGAACGGCATCCCACTTGCGTTCTTGCGGTGCCCACGTGCAGCCGGTCGCATAACCAAGATTGCAGAAGGCTTCCAGAACATCTTGTGGTGGAGTTTCGTTCTCGTGCTGCGGAGCGGTGCAGTGCCCCCTCCATCCACCCCCCAATGGAAGACGCGTAGGATGGGGCCAGCTTCCATTCAAGAGCTTTTCCACGG
This sequence comes from Candidatus Sulfotelmatobacter sp., assembly GCA_030039195.1. GTDB lineage: Bacteria > Acidobacteriota > Terriglobia > Terriglobales > Acidobacteriaceae > Sulfotelmatobacter. The sequence goes on along the minus strand of JASHQK010000200.1, from coordinate 5,162 downwards.
GCATGAAATAAGGACAGGCCAAGTCGTTATTTGGAGATCTCGGAATTGTGTTGGACCTGCCATTGTAATCAGTCGCCCTGACATCTGACCAGTTTTTCCCGGCGAGTTTGTATAATCTCGTCACAAGAACGCTCCTATTCCATGGATCGCATCGCGGCACTGAACGAAATCTTGACCGAGCATCCCAAGGATGCGTTCGCGCGCTACGGACTCGCCATGGAATATTCGAAGCAGGGCGACTTCGACCGCGCCCTGGCCGAGTTCTCGATCTTGCTGGAGAACAACCCGGATTACACCGCCGGATATTTCATGGCCGCGCAGACGCTGGTGCGTGCCGAACGCGCAGAGGATGCAAAGAGGATGCTGCAGGATGGGATCGCTTCGGCGCGGCGCACCGGGAATCTCCATGCGCAATCGGAAATGGAAGCGATGCTGGGGGAACTGGAAGGCAGCTAATCATCCCGTCATTCTGCCCATTCCCCACTCCACCAGACTGGGAAAAAGCTGATAGAGCTTGAGGGGCACGTGCATTGTCCAAGGGACGATAACCTCGCGCTTCTGCTTCTGGTATCCGTTCAGCGTGGCGCGGGCGACCCGCTCCGCACTGACGCCGCGAACTTGTTGCGGCCGCACCTGTTTCAATTCCCTTCCTCGCACCGCGTTGATGCCGAAATCGGTGCGCACATATCCGGGACAAACCGTCAGGATATGAATGCCCTCTTTCTTCAGTTCCACTCGCGCAGCCTTTCCGATCGCATTGAGCGCGAACTTGGTCGCGCTATAAGCGGCATGAAAGGGCAACGGAATATGCCCGGCCACGCTGGAAATGTTGATGATCGTTCCTCCGCCGCCCTGCTGGCGCATGACGCGGATGGCGGCTTGCATCCCGGTGACGGCACCAAAAAAATTGGTCTCAAAGAGATCGTGGCAGGCAGCCGTGCTCACCTGCGAGACCGAATCTATCAAGCCGTGGCCGGCGTTGTTAATCCATACATCAATTCGTTGAAAATGATGCAGAGTCAGCGCGACGACGCGATCGATCTCTTCCACGTGGCGAACGTCACAGGCGAGAGCGATGGTGCGTTCTGCATGTCCGATGCGGCTGCGTGCGGCTTCGGCACGCGCGGCGTCGCGAGAAAGCAGCACCACGCTCGCACTCTGATCGGCGAAAAGCTTTGCGATAGCCTCACCGATGCCCATGGAAGCGCCGGTGACGACAACGACTTTCCCTTGCAATTCCATGTTCGGTTTGTATTCCCGACTACACCGCAAGTCAAGGTGGCGGACACACCGTGGCGTACAATCGAGCCTCGGCGCACGTTTAGCGCTGTCGTCATTTGCTGGAGATCGAGTGACACTGCTGCCGCTATTTCCGCTGGATCTGGTGTTGTTGCCCGGCACTGACTTGCCGCTGCATATTTTCGAGCCGCGCTATAAGGAAATGATTGGGGAGTGCCTCGCGAACAAAGCGCCGTTCGGCGTGGTTCGCGCGCTGGAGCAGGGCATTGCCGAAATTGGTTGCACCGCGGAGATCACCTCGGTCACGAAAGAATATTCGGATGGACGCCTGGATCTTATTGCTCATGGGCGACAGCGTTTTGAGGTGCTGCAACTCGACCGGGAGCGTTCTTTTCTGCGCGCCGAAATTCTGGCGCTTCCCGACGAGCCTGAAGAAGCAACGGATCTGGAGAAACAGCGCGCTGTCCAGGCGCACAAAGAAATTCTGTCGCTGGCCGGAGCCGCGCCAGATGCATCCGCCACAGCACCGGGCGCTCTTTCCTTTCATCTCGCCGGATCGCTCCCCCTTGATCTTGATTTCAAACAAAAGCTACTCTCAACCCTCTCAGAACGCGAGCGCATGCATGAACTCGCTGCATATCTGGAAAGCATTCTTCCCGGCCTCCGCCGCGCTGCACGTGCCAAAGAAAAAGCTGGCGGCAACGGCCACGTGCGCTGAAATCCGGCAACCGCACTCTGACAACATGTCCGCCGCGGCGCGAGTATAATCGGGGACACAGTTGCTTCGTTTTGTGGGGGTTCCTCTCATGAGTCTTCCGCGCACCGTAGGAGATCTGCGCCGAAGCGTTTTTTCCGAAGAACGTTTGCGTACGCGCCGCGTCAAAGACGAACTTCGCGACAATTTGATCAACCGCCTCTGCAAGCAGGGGGACCAGCCGGTCTTTCCCGGGATTGTCGGTTACGAAGATACCGTGGTGCCGCAGATCGTCAATGCCATTCTTTCGCGGCACAACTTCATTCTGCTCGGCCTGCGCGGGCAGGCAAAGAGCCGCATTCTGCGGGCCTTGACTTCGCTGCTCGATCCGCACATGCCGTACCTGGCAGGATGCGAGATCCACGACAATCCCTATGCTCCGATTTGCCGCCGCTGCCGGGAAGAGATTGCCCGGCTCGGCGACGATGCGCCTGTTGCTTACCTCTCACCCGACGACCGCTACGTTGAAAAACTCGCGACGCCGGATGTCACGATCGCCGATCTGATTGGCGACATCGATCCCATCAAAGCGGCGCGCGGCGGTCACGAACTATCGAGCGAATTGACGGTTCATTACGGCCTGTTGCCTCGTGCCAATCGCGGCATCTTCGCCGTCAACGAATTGCCGGACCTTGCCGGAAAAATTCAGGTTGGCCTGTTCAACATCATGCAGGAAGGCGATGTGCAGATTAAGGGATATCCGATTCGCCTTCCGCTCGATGTTGCTCTGGTGTTCAGCGCGAATCCGGAAGATTACACGGCGCGCGGCAAGATCATTACTCCGTTGAAAGACCGCATCGGGTCGGAGATTCGCACCCATTATCCGGCGACGGTAGAGGAAGGGATTGCCATCACGGCGCAGGAAGCGTGGACTCGACGCAATGGGCGTCCTCTGCATCTTCCGAATTATGTTCAGGAAGTGATCGAACGCGTGGCGTTTGCCGCGCGCGAAGACAAGAAAATCGACAAGCGCTCAGGCGTAAGCCAGCGGCTGCCCATCAGCGCGATGGAAAATATAATTTCGAACGCAGAGCGGCGGGCGATTCGCAATCAGGAGAGGCTGGTGGTGCCGCGCATCAGCGACGTGTACGCTGCGCTCCCCGCGATCACGGGCAAGCTTGAGCTTGAATACGAAGGCGAGATGAAAGGCGCTGATTACGTCGGCCGCGAACTGATTCGCACCGCGATCGCAAAGACCTATGACGAGTATTACACCGGCGCCAACATGCAGCAGATCGTGCAATGGTTCGATCTCGGCGGGGAAATTCAATTGTCCGATTCGATCTCGGCCGCGGAAGCTCTGGAGAATCTAAAGGAGATTCAAGGCCTGGTGGAAAAACTCGGCCCGCTTGGAGTTTCCCAGAAAGAAAGTCCCGAGCAGCAGGTTTCGGCGGCGGAGTTCATTCTCGAGGGTCTGCATGCACATAAGCGAATTGGACGCAGTGAAGAGCGCGTCTTCAAAGCGGGAGAGAAGAAGCCGGAACCAGCGCGAGAAAAATCGTTCGAGGTCGAGGACCGGCCATATCGGCAAAGAAGGCAGTTTAATTAGTCGCGAGGTCCTGAGCTTCGAGGTACGAGTCAGAACTTGACGCGCTCGCAACTCAGAACCCGGGACTCGCAGCGATCATGAAACGCATTCGCTACTCCAAATACGTTCCCGATCCGGCGAGCGAAATGAGCCTGGAGGACTTGCTCAACGCGCTCTCGGACTATCTATTGCAGAGCGGCTATCGCGACTCCATGTGGTACGAAATGCCCGAGGGAGACCAGACTCTCGAGCAATTGAAGCAAGCCATCGAGCAGGCACTGCTGGACGGCGAACTGTTTGATGAGGAACTGCGCGAACAAATCGAGCGCTTGCAAATGGAAGGCAAGCTCGACGAGTTGATCGAAAAACTCATCGAGCGCATGCAGCAGGAAGATTATATTTCCGTCGACCAGCCGCCCGATCCGGCGCGGCAATCGAGCGTTGGTGGACAAACCGGCGACGCGCAGCAGGCCAGATTCGAAATCACCGACAAGAGCTTAGATTTTCTCGGCTTCAAGGCTCTGCGCAATCTTCTGGGATCACTTGGGAAATCCAGCTTTGGACGCCACGATACGCGCGACCTCGCTACTGGCATCGAGACCAGCGGATCGTCGAAGAGTTATGAGTTCGGCGACACCCTGAATCTCGACATCACGGCAACACTTTCAAGCGCGATCCAGCGTGAGGGTTTGAAGCTGCCGCTGAATATCGAGTATTCCGACCTGCAGGTTCATCAATGCGAATACCAGTCATCGTGCGCAACCGTCTTGATGCTTGACTGTTCGCATTCCATGATCCTGTATGGAGAGGATCGATTCACGCCGGCCAAGAAAGTTGCCATGGCGCTGTCGCATTTGATTCGCACACAGTATCCGGGAGATTCGCTTTCCTTGGTTTTGTTTCACGACTCGGCCGAGGAAGTTCCTCTCTCGCAACTGGCGCGAGTGAAGGTTGGTCCGTATTACACCAACACGCGCGAGGGGCTGCGGATGGCGCAGCGAATTCTGCAACGGCAGCGAAAAGACATGAAGCAGATCGTAATGATCACCGACGGCAAGCCCTCGGCGCTCACGCTCGAAGATGGCCGCATCTACAAGAATGCTTTCGGGCTCGATCCGCTGGTTGTGAGCCAGACTCTCGAAGAGGTTTCGAAGTGCAAACGCGCTGGAGTGCTGATCAACACATTCATGCTGGCCTCCGACTACGGGCTGGTGCAATTCGTGCAGAAAGTCACATCCATGTGCCGCGGCAAGGCCTACTTCACCACCCCCTACACGCTCGGGCAATATCTGCTGATGGATTACATGTCGCGGAAGACGAAGACCATTCACTGAGAATTTGGAACCCTCTCCCTACGGGGGTGCCCCCGCTTCTCGCTGCTTTTGCGAGAAGTGGGATTTTGGGAACGCCCAGTCGAAACTGATGCGGGCTTCGTCCTGCCAGCTGTGCCCTGGAGAGTTCTCCTAACAGCCTAATATGCGGCCGGGGCTACATTGCTGATACTCTTCTTATACCCATGGCGAATTGCATTCGATGTGGCCGGAAGTTACCTGGCCTGACGTTCGGAAAAAAGATCTGCCAGTGGTGCGTGCAGCACGAGGCGGCGCAGCGCGGTGAGATCGTCGATGATGCACCGCAGCC
>JASHQK010000012.1 GCA_030039195.1 Candidatus Sulfotelmatobacter sp. | reverse complement strand
CGAGAATCCTCGGAAGAACTCATTTCATATCTGGTACGCGGTCCTGCAGAACGAACCCTTCCTTTGTCGTATCGAGCTCCCGCAGATAGGTGACTCCGTTGGCGACGTACGTCTGCACCGCCGCGGTAGAATGTTTCCCTTCAACCAGACGCGCAGGGATGGTCACGGTCTTCTTGTCCTGCGTCTTAATGGTCAGCTGGACTTGCGACCCGGATGCGTCGGTCCACGTTACTTCGCAAGGTCCTCCTCGCAGCTGAACATCACCGACCCGAACATCAGAAGGCAGCAGGAACTTCTGCGAATTCTTCGCGGCAAGCAGCGGCACCGAAAGAAGCGCCAAAAACAACCCCAGCCCCAGAATGCGTTTCATAAGCCTCCTTCACAGTGATCCAAGAAAGTTCGAGGACCCGCCCGAGAGCTTCGGCGAAATCCTCAGGCCAGAGAGCCAAATCCGTCGTGTTCGCTCCGCTCGCCCACGGGGCTAGACGGATTTGTCTCTCCGTAACCACCAGTAGATTGGGAGAATCCTGGCGTGCAGAAAAGCTCCATCGTGCATCAGGCGGATTCGAAAGGTGACAAATTAAAGAATTGCAAGAAGATAAGGCTTGAGGGGAGACGCCTTTGGAGGGGACGTATGATACACGGTCTTGGGAAAGAAGAAGGTCTCACCAAGTCTGGACAGCGACGACTGTCGGAGGGCCGGGGTGGTCCTCGATGACGTGCGTTTCGATCACAGCCTCCAAATTCTTCTGGTCCCAGTCTTTCGGGGCTTTTTCGAGCATGGCGTTCAGGTACTCGGGATTGGAAACCACTTCACTGGCGGCTTCGGTTCCCTCAGCCATGATTCCGGCCAGAATAATGACCGGTTCTCCGGTCACATTGTCGTGAATCCTGGCAACCATGGCATAGTCTTGGGTGAGCTCGGTGTGGGGAACCCTCCACTGATAGCCCCAAAATCTCTGCGTCGGACTCTTGCGATCGACAATCCCGCGAGCCTGACTCTCGAATTCGAATCCAAAAGGCAAGTCCTGGGTTATCCGTAACGTCCAAGGGTTGTTGTACGCTCCAATGAGCACGACGGGGCCCTCACGCAATTGCGTGAACCCGGTATCCGAGGCTGAAACAACGCGAAACGTACTCTTGCTGAGTACAACTGGGCCGATCGAGCGGGCAAGCGTGACGACGTCAGACAGATTCAGCTCGCCGGTTGGAGCATCCTCGGTCTTGCCGCCCTGACGATCGCCGACACAGTATGTGACTCTGGTCGAACTCGCGGTGATTGGCTTCCAAAACCGCTCGAGATTCGACGGCTGCCTGGGGAGCTTAACGCGACCGATACCAAAACCGATGAATACGGCGAGCAGCAATGAGATTGTGATTGAAATGCGATGGCGAGCGGCGAGTCGCGAAGACTCTTGTTCGCCATGCGCCGGCGCTCCAAGATCAGCAGATGGCTCGGTTTTCTGACCGGAAACGGATTCCGAGGCCGAGCCGTTCTGAGGAGTTGGCTCGCGGAAAGACGGCACATAGGAGCCTAACGGCAGCTCAATCACCAGCTCCCCAGTGTGATCGGGGTTGTAATAGTACTGGATGAGTCGTTTCCGAACCTCGGCCGCCGTGGTGCGAACCACGGGATCGAGATTCACGTCATAATTTGGTTCCCGTCCAAAAGCCTCGACACCGATTGTCCGCTCTTTTAATTCGCCCCCGTTGCCATCCAGAGTTTGCTCAACCGTGTACGCCAGCAGCACGGGATAGCGCTTGCTATTCGTGAAGAGCGGATGCGCGAGGATGCGCCTCAACTGTTCCCGAATCAACACGGGACTCACGGTAGATTCGATCCCGTTCAATGCTTTCTCGGATTGTGGCGACAACGGCATTCCACGGCTCCAAATTTCTGTTGCAGTTCCAGACGATTGGCGCTTTGTTACAGGATTATGCTACGCGATGGCCAAACACCCATTCTTCAATGGTTTTGATGCACTTCCACGATGTATTATACGTCGCTCCCCGACAATCCTTTGTGCTGCAGGCCAACGATATGGCGGCGTTGTTCGCTGGACTTTCTTGGTTAGCTATTCGTTTGACGTACAACAGGGGAATTCGGAAGTATCGTCAAAGTGAAAACTGGCATGGCGCGAATGGCCGCGCGGCGGTTCGGTGGTTCGCCATTAGTCAGGGTGACCCTTCGTAGCGGATGGTTTGTTCATTGGGCGACGACTGAGACCTTAGCGCGGCCCGAACCCCGAGACGGCATTCACGGCATCACCGGCAACAGCACATAAGACGGCATTCCCGCCGAGCAATACACGCGCTGAGTCGCTGCGACGAAATCGGAGGCCGTCGCCTTGTAGATGCTGGGCACAAATTTCTGCGGATTGCGGTCGATGATCGGGAACCATGTCGACTGCACCTGGACCATGATCCGGTGTCCTTTTAGAAAGACATGATCGTGGTCGCGCAACGGGATCTTCCACCCCGTCGGTTTGTTTGGAATCAGGGCATGCGCTTTCTCAAAACTCTCCAGATAGCGCCCGCGCCGCACTTCCATCGCGATCGGCAGTTCATAGCCGTTCAGTGACTGCGCGTATTGTCCGGGCTTGGGACCGCTATCGTCCCAAGCGTTCTTCTGGGCATTCTGCGGGTAAACATCGATCAACTTGACGACGAAATCGCTGTCGCTACCGGAAGTCGAGGCAATCAGATTCGCCGCCAGCGGGCCTGTTACGGTGACGTCGTGATCCAGCGGCGCGCTCACAAAACTGAGCACATCCAGACGTTGGTCAACGAAGCGCTGATCCGCTACTTCCCAGGTGCGCCAGTCGCCTCCGGGATAGGTCGGGGAAACCGGACGCTCGCGATACGGCACCGGATTTGCCGGATCGGACACGTACTCGCGGTATTGCTTACCTTTCGCCGCCGCTTCCGGTGCGGTGAGCGATAGTGTGCCATCCGCATGCAGGTACAGCTTTGTCAGCTTCGCTTCTTTCGGAGGCCAGACGGGATAGGTGTGCCAGGTATTTGATCCGCTCTGAAACGTGCTCGCCTGCCACGCCGGCTTCTCGCCGTCTCCATGCAGGTAATAGCGGAAAAATGGCGCTTCGATCTGCTCGCGAAATTCCTGCGCGGTATCGTGTCCGCCGAACGGAATAATGCCAATCGAGTCGGCTTTGGGCCACTGCCACTCTCCATGAAACCACGGTCCGGCCACGATGAAATCCGTATGCTCGGGATCGTTCTCCGCAGCGTGGCGGAAAATCTGCCATGGACCCCACGGGTCTTCCTGGTCCCAGAATCCGGCGACATTTAGGTTCGGCACGGTCGAAGCATGCAATTGCCGCACCCATGCTTCTTTTTTCCAGAACTCGTCATAATCGGGATGCTCGATATTCGAATTCCAATACGGAATCGAGCCGTGCAGATACTTCGCGTCCAGATTCGCAACCGGTCCGACGTTCAAATACCACTCATAGGTGTCGTAGATATCGAAGTCGAAATGCTTGTTCTCGTTCTTGTCTGATTGCTCCATCACCGCGTATTCAAAGTTATAACTCTCGCGCAATGCTCCATAGCGGTGGTCATCATCATTCATCCATTGATCGACGGGCGAGGCCTGCTCGCTGATCGCTTTCAGCGCGGGATGCGGATGGAGCAACGTCAGCCCCGTCGTCAAGCCATCGTACGAAACTCCGTACATTCCCACTTTGCCATTGTTATTCGGGACGTTCTTTACGAGCCACTCGATGGAGTCATAGGCATCCGTAGCCTCGTTCGTTGCCTTGGGATCTTTTAAATCGACCCACGAGGAAAGATTGAACACGCCTTCCGATTTGAACCGCCCGCGGAGATTCTGGATGACGAAGATGTATCCGTCTTTCGCCAATTCCTTCCACGAGGAAGGCATCTGTTCCGGCGCTTTCTCAGGAACTCCATAGGGCGTGCGGCGAAACAGGATCGGCAACGGGCCTTGCTGATCAACCGGCGTCAGAATGACCGTCTGCAAATGCACTCCGTCGCGTACGGGAATCATGACTTCTTTCAGCGTGAAAATTGGCTTCGCCGGCGCCTGCTGCTGATTCTCCTGTGCTTTGGCGTTCCATGCAGACAGCGAACAGAAAACAACCACTCCCAATGTCAGTGCCCGCACGCTCACTCCTCCGCGCTGCCTAATCTGTGATATGTCTGGCATGAGCGCGCAGTATATCAGCAGCAAGCAACTGCCAAACTCCTCCGATACCCACTCCGCAGAAGGATGGAGGTGAGGCACCAGCCGTGAAGCGGCGGAATGGGAAAGCCCGCCACCCTTCGACTTCGCTAGGGGCAGGCTCAGTGGCGGGGAAGCGACGGACAAACAAACCGAGTCCGCTTCAGCGGACGTTACAGGATTGATTGTGACCTCAAAACAAAAATTTCAACGCGACCTGAATCACCCGTGGGCTGACATCCTGCTGAATCTGTCCAAAGTTCGGCGAACTGATGTCCGACACCGGCAACCGAAAATTTGTGTGGTTCAGGAAATTGAACAACTCGCCTCGGAATTGAAATTCTTTCGCTTCCGTGACCCGAATATTCTTGAACGCCGAGAAGTCCCAATCCGCGTAGCCGGGGCCGTCCACGACATTGCGCCCCTCATCACCGAAAACTTGAAAACGTCCCAGGGGATCCGGCTGCAGTTGCTGAAACGCGCTTAGATTCATCCATTCCTGCGGCGTGCGTGGGCCGTTGTTCGGATTGCCAATCAGATTCGGGCGGTTCGCAGAAAACCCGGTAATCTCCGGCGCCGTCCCTTGCAGCGAGACATCATTCGAATCGAAAACTGTGAACGGAGTCCCACTCATCACGGTGGCGATCCCGTTCAGCTGCCAATTCCCCAGCACCTGCTGATACCAGTTCGCGGGATGATTCCAGAACGGCAGATTCCACTCATAGCTGAGCACGAAACGATGCCGCGCATCAAACATGGACCGTCCGCGTTCGGCCGCCAGATCAAACGGATCCTGCGCCAGGTCGTTTTCTCCCGCCACCGGCTGCGACGCAGAACCCGTAATGTTGAACGACGAAACATCGTCAATCGTTTTTGAAAATGTATAAGCCGCAAGGAACGACAACCCGTGGCTGAAGCGCTTTCGCAAACTCGCTTCCAGCGCATTGTAGTTGGAGTTTGCGATGCTCGCAATTTCTCCGATCGAGCCGTAAATGCAATTATTCGGCTGGGCCAGCGTGCATCCGGAATAAAGCCGCCGCTGGTTCACGTTGTTTTCGTTGGAAATCGGGCACGGGGGGCCTTGCGGCGCGCAGTCAGCCGCTGAATTATCCAAGCCCGGAATATAAATGGTCGGGTCTCCTTCGATAAACCGCGGCAGATGCACACCCGTCGTTCCCACATATCCGAGCTGTAGCAGCCAATTCTGGCCAAACGATCGCTGCACGTTCAGATTCCAATCCTGCGCATAAGGCAATTTCAGATTCGGAGTAGTGACCAGCAAGGTCATCGGCTCCGGGAACGGCACGCTGAAGGGATTTGAGGTGTAGAACGGATTGGCAAACGAATTGACAGGAAAACTGATCTGTTGCGTCTTCAGGTACGGCGGCGCACTGACTGGATCTTGCAGCGGCCCGCCTTCGCCCGTGTAATAGGGCTCATAGAAAAATCCATACGCAGCGCTGATCACAGTTTTCGCGTCCCCGCGCGGATCCCACGCCAAACCCACACGCGGCGCAAGTCCAGTTGTTTCCGTAGGAATCAATCCCCGCGGCACGCCCGGGTCGCCGGGATAAAGCAGCCCCGGCGGCGCTGACGGAATCACCTGCGACTGCGCGCCGGGAACAAAAAGATTGACTTCGTTGTGATTCTCCGTCGTAGGAAATGGCAACTCATAGCGCAGGCCGTAGTTGAGCGTCAATCGCGACGAGACTTTGTACGTATCCTGAGCGTAAGCATCGATGGCTCGGGCACGAATTTCGCGGCTGAAATCGCCGCCGCCCTGGATAAATACCACTGGATTACCGGACAGAAAACTGGCGAACGGGTCGCTGAACGGGAAATTTTCGAACACAAAAAATCCGTTGCTCGCGATTCCCTGCAGCGCGTTGATCTGATCGCGGCGATATCCTCCGCCAAATTTGAAATCGTGCCGCCCATGAATCCAGCTCAGCGAACCGGAAAGGTCAAACGTGTTTTGATACGTATACCTCGGCCCGGTGATGGGATCGCCCACCGAAGCATCCGCCGCAACCTGGATAAAAGGAGGCCCGGCCGCTAACGGCAGCGTCGGAGCATATTGGAATCCCAAGTCCGACGGTGATTCGTGATTCAAATGCTGGTCGAGCAAGAATGTATTGCGCAGAAACGAAAACCGTCCTACGCCGATGATCTCGGGCGAGAACAGGTGCGTTTCCTGCGCTACAAAATTCTGCGCCCGGTCATATTCGCCGACGGGAAATCCAGGAACGTTCGCGCCGACTGGGGAAAGAGGATCCGTTGTCGGCCCCGAGCTGTACATATAGCGGAAATTGAGCGTGTCCGCCTGCCGCAGATAATGATCGAGCCGCACACCGAATTGATTGTTGGTTTCCGCGAGAGTCTGCGTACCGATGTATCCATTCAGCCCTTGATTCGCCGCCGGGAAAAACGGCAGAACATTCGCTGCAGTGGGGTCAATGGGGGTGATCAATGTCATCTGGTTAAACGGAACGTTCACCTGACCAAAGTACGTAAGCTGCCCGTTGGGATCGGGCTGGTTTTGCGCGTTGACGCAATTTCCGTTTTGATCGAAGCTGTCGCCGGGAATATTCGTGCAATCCTGGCCGAAATTTCCCTGCCGCTCCGGCCCTGACGGTACTGTCGCCGGCACCGATTCGCCTTGCCGATTGCGGAAGCCTTCGTAGTATCCGAAGAAAAATGTTTTCTCTTTGACGATCGGACCGCCGAACGTCGCGCCGAATTGATTTTGCTTGAGCGGCTGAACCGAACGCGTGAAGTAATCCGAAGAATCCATCGCGTCGTTGCGCAGAAACTCCCACAGTGCGCCGTGGAACGAATTTGTCCCGCTGCGCGTGATGATGTTGGTGGTCGATCCGGTATTGCGCCCGAACTCGGCGTTCGCATTGTGCGTAAGGATTTGAAATTCTTCGATCGCATCAATCGGCGGCTTGAGAACAAATCCGCCGTCGACGGAGCTGACATTATCCGCGCCATCAATCATGAAATTATTCGATTCCGGCCGCTGGCCGTCCACGGCGTAGGCTTCGTTCTCACGCGCCGGACCGCCCGCTTCCAGAAGCCCCGGCGTCAATGGCACAACACCCGGCTGCAGCACCCCCAGTTGCGAAAAATTACGGCCATCCAGCGGAAGATCAAGAATCTCTCGCTCCATAACCGTCTGCCCAAGACTGCTCGCGGTATTCTGCACCAGCTCGGCATTTGCGTTCACGTCGACCTGCTGCGTCTCCGATCCGACTCGTAGTCGCACCGGCACCGTCGCACTCTCGTTCACATCCAGTGAGATTCCGGCCTGCAAGTACTTGCGGAACCCCGTCGCGACCACCTCAACGCGATAGTGACCGACGGGAAGCTCGACCAGCAGATATCCGCCGCTGCGATCCGACTTCACCGACCGCACGAGCCCGGTCTCGACCTGCGTGACCGTCACCACGGCCGATTGCACCACCGCCCCGCTCGAATCCACGATGCTGCCATGAATGCTTCCAGTGATCTGCTGCGCTCGTGCGGTCAGCGCCGCGCAGGTGAAGACCAACCAGTAAGCCATGATCTTGCAACGGCCCATGCAATTTCTCCGCGTCCGTTCCGGCATGGATATCCCTCCGCGCGCACACTGCAGCGCACGCTCAAGGTGCTTGAGATATCAGGAACGACCGAACCCCAAAGTGCCGCGATTATCCGGAGTTAGTCGTGCAGGGTCAATAATCGGAATAAGTTATTCGGGGAAAGATAAGGTGATGATCAGGGTGCCCATTCTTGTCGCATGCGCTTTTCGAGCGTCGACGGTGGGGACTTTGACCTGAAACAACTAATACGCGCTGAGCGCAGCCCTCACGCCTTCAAATGATATGGAATCGACGCCACCGTAATCCTCTGATTTCCGTTGAACAACAGCAGCGCCCGGATCGCCTCGGGACGATTGTTATGCAAGAAATAATGCCACCAGTGGCTCTCGACTAACTCCGGAACCAGCATCGTGATGTTGCGATCGGGATGCAGTACTTGTTGTTGAATCGCATACTCGACAATCGGCCTCACGATGAAGCGATATGGCGAATCGAGCACGATCAGTTTCGGCAGCGGCAGTCCAGCCGCCAGCGCCGGCTCTTCGACCATCTTGGGCCACTTGCGGCACAAGCTCTCGGTCTCTTCTCCAAAGTGCACGTGCAGGACGTGGATCTCTTTCGAGAGCGTCCACGCATAGCGCAACGCCTTGTCGGCCACGAGGCTCCAGCGATCCAGAGGCAATAAAACGATCGGTTCATGAAGATTCGTGGTTTCAACCGGATTTGTAGTATTGATCTCCACACCGACGAGGGAATAGTGGCGCTTCACGGACCGCATCATCAATATTAGGGCTGGAATCAACAGAACCGTGATCCACGCGCCATCAATGAATTTTGCCAGCAACACGACAGCAGTCGTGATTCCGGTCGCCGACGCTCCCAGACCATTGACCAGCATGCTGCGGCGAGAACCTGGCTCGCGGTGCCGCTTCCAGTGCATCACCATCCCGGCTTGCGAAAGCGTGAAGGCCAGAAACGCGCCCACCGCATAGAGCGGAATCAAGCGATCGGTGACGCCACGAAAAATAATCAGCAGTGTGCCGGTGAGCAGTGCCAGCGAATAGATGCCCTGGGCGAAAACCAGTCTTCGTCCGCGCAGGACGAAGGCGTGGGGCAGATATCCGTTTTGTGCGATCGCGCGCGCCAGACGAGGGAAATCGGCGAATGCCGTGTTCGCCGAAAGCGACAGCACAACCAGAATCGATCCGATGCTGAGCCAGTAGAAAATGCCACGCCCCGTGACCGCAGCGAGCAATTGCGAGAGCACGCTGTCGTATCCGGGTAGACCCGGATCGGTCGCCGCGATGCCATAGGCTGGAACCAGAAACGCAATGCCCAGCAGCATCACAATCAGAATTCCGATGATGATCGTCAGCGTGCGCCTAGCGTATTTGTCGGTCGGCTCGCGAAAGGCCATCACGCCGTTGCTCACGGCCTCGACGCCGGTCATCGCGGTGCAGCCACTCGAGAATGTTCGCAACAGAAGCCACGCGCTCACCGTCGCCGTTGCACCCGACAATTTCGGCAGCGCGACGACCGGCAGTGGATGTCCCCCCGCAGCGACAGTCTTGAACAACCCAACGGCAATCAATCCGAGCAGACAGGCAACGAAAATATAAGTCGGCAGCAGAAACACTCCGCCGGTTTCCTGCACTCCGCGAAGATTGATGATCGTGATGAGAATCAGAGTAGCCAGGCAGAGTTCGAGCGTATGCGGTTGCAACGACGGCACCGCCGAAACCAGCGCACCCACGCCCGCCGAAATGCCCACCGCCGCCGTGAGAACGTAATCGATCATCAACGCGGCCGCGGCAAGCAGACCAGCGCCTTCGCCGAGGTTCTCGGTGGCGACGGTGTACGAGCCTCCGCCCTGGGGATACGCCGCGATCGTCTGCCGATACGAGAAGTAAACAATCCCGAGCAGAATGACGATGCCGATCGTGATCGGCCAGACATAACGCGACCCAGCCATGCCCAGCGGGATCAGCAGCGTCAGCGCGGCTTCCG
>JASHQK010000199.1 GCA_030039195.1 Candidatus Sulfotelmatobacter sp. | reverse complement strand
TAAGACTTTCCCTGGAGTTTGTACATTTTTTAGGCTCCTCCGCGAAATTTTCTCTGGACTTTCTCGGAAGACTCCGGTAACGTAAGCGTGGGGACCTGCATGGGGGCAGGTCACTTGCGATGCCAGTCACAATCGGTGATGGTCTGGCGTTTTGCGGCCACGCGCTAACGGAAGGCGAACTGGATCTCATTCGCCAGATCACACGCGAGTTCGCCAATCTCGCCTGGACTGAACTGGCGGCGACCATTTGTGAATTGCTGCAATGGCGCCGTCCCAACGGAAGGCTCAAAGGCCGCGAGTGTTATTTATTCCTACGAGAGTTGCACCGCCGCGGCTGGCTGCCTTGGCTTACGGCCCCGCGGCCCAGAGCACGTCGTACCCCGCTGGCCAAACTCACCTCGGGACCAGCCCCGTCGCCAACCATACTCACCGGTCCACTCTATTCCTACCGCCCGATTCGATTGGAACTGATCCAGGAGGTTGCCCAGCGACGCCTCTTTCGCGAGTATCTCGACCGCTATCACTATCTCGGCTACCGCGCTCCCTATGGAGCCCAACTGCGCTATTGGGTGCGGCCGGCACAACCGGAACTACCGCCGCTGGCGGCTTTGCTGTTTACCAGCGCGGCCTGGCGTATGGCTCCTCGCGACCAGTGGATCGGCTGGAGCGAGCCCATGCGCCAGCGCCATCTCCCTCTGGTCGTCAACCATAGCCGCTTTCTGATTTTGCCCTGGGCACAGATTTCCAACCTTGCCAGTCATATCCTGTCGTGCGCCGCACGACAGTTGCCGGCCGACTGGCAAGCGCACTACGGCGTGGAACCCGTGCTGCTGGAAACCCTGGTAGATCAGGCGCGTTACCGGGGCGTTTGTTATCGCGCCTCCAACTGGATCCAAGTCGGTATAACCCAGGGACGCGGACGCATGGACCGTTCGGGCCACGCACAACAGATCCCGAAACAGATCTTCTTATATCCGCTTCACCGCCGCTGGCGCCAGCGGCTGTGCACCCCGTCCCTACCGAGCTGACATGAAACCGTCACCAACCGTTTTACCGTCTCTTCCCGGAAGCCTTCCGGCAGGTCCGCAAGGCCCACGCAGCCTGCTGGCCTGCTTCCTCGTTATCGTGGCCGATTGGGAGAAGGTTTTCCCCCAGCCCCGCACTTATTTCCGCGCCGCGCGCCAAGCGCTGGGCACTCTCATCTGCCTGGGACGCCATACCCTGTCGCGCATCATCTGGACCAACGGTGGCCAGCAAAAAGACTGGCGTGCCGATTACTTTTTGTTCTCCCGCTCGAAATGGGATCCCGCCCAACTGTTTACTCCCATCGTGGAGCGCGCGCTGGCCGGGTGTCCTGGCCGTTACATCGGGGTGGCGATCGATGATACGCGCTTGCACAAAACCGGATCGCAGATTCAGCAGGCCTTCTTTCAGCGCGACCCGCTCTCCCCCAAGTTTTATGTCAATCTGATGTTCGGACTGCGCTTCCTGCAGGCTTCCCTGTTGGTGCCTTTGTTTCGCCAATCCAAGGTCGGCACCCGCGCCCTGCCCATCGCTTTCGAGGAAGTTTCGGTGGTCAAGCGCCCTAAACACAAGCTCCCCAAGCGCAAGACTGCCAAAGGAAAAGGGAAGGGGAAGGGGAAACGCACGGAGCCGCTGTCTCCGCTGGAACGGGAATGGCAACAGTATCGAGCGGCTCAGAAACTTCACAATCTTTCCACGCGCTTCGTGGATCTGATGAGCCGTCTGCGCGCTACCTTCGATGCCTGCGGCGCCGCCAAGAAGATTCTGCTGCTGGCAGTGGATGGTAGCTTCTGCAACCGCACGGTCTTTACTACGGTCGTCCGGCGTGTCGAGCTGATCGCTCGTGCTCGCAAGGACATTCGGCTCTGCTTCCGCGCCGCGGCCGGATCGCGCCGCTTCTATGGCGAAGAGAAACTCACTCCCGAGCAAGTGCGGCTCGATGAGTCCAGACCCTGGAAGGCCACTAAGGTTTTCTATGGTGGAAAGTGCCGCAAGGTGGAATACAAAGAAGTCGCCGGAGTCCTCTGGCAAGGCGGTGCGCGCAAGCGCCTGCTCCGCCTGCTCGTGGTCCGGCCCACTCGCTATCGCAAACGCAAGAGCAGCCGCTATTACTACCGCCAGCCCGCTTACCTGTTAACCACGGTCGTCAAGGGGACCGTGCGCCAACTCCTACAGATCTATTTTGATCGTTGGCAGATCGAGGTCAACCATCGCGAAGAGAAAGATACCCTCGGCGTCGGCCAGGCCCAGTTATGGAACTTTACCGCGGTTCCCAAACAGCCAGCCTTTGCAGTGGCCAGTTACAGTGCCCTGCTGTTGGCATCCTTACAGGCTTTCGGGGCCGAACGAGGCCAAGCCTATGCGGAACTCCCCAAGTGGCGCCGCCGTGCTATCCGGCCCTCCGCGCTGGATCTGATCACTCTATTACGCAAGGAAACCGCGGAGAACCCCCAAATGGTCGCTTATCTCGGCCTGAATCCCACTGATCGGAACCATGTTGCCGCTGCCGCCGCCTGAAAAATGTACAAACTCCAGGGACCGCTCTTCCAAGCGGTCCCCCTGTCCGAATTCCAGGTTATTCGGCATAGTCCCCCCAACATGC
>JASHQK010000198.1 GCA_030039195.1 Candidatus Sulfotelmatobacter sp. | reverse complement strand
GCCGCGCCGACGAAGCCAGACAGCGCCTCTGCCGGATTCTCGACCGGAATCGCAACACTCACCGGCGTTTCGGAATGCCGGCTCTCGGTCTGGCTGGCGTCTTCTCGCTGCTCTGCCTCGTGCTCGTGCCGCACGCGCCGCAACTCGTAGCCTTTGCTCCGAGTGCTTCCGCAGTTCACGAAACAGCGGTTGCGACTTTCGCCAACTCGAAATTCGGATCCGTCTCTGTGATTCCGGCGAGCATGCACATGAGTACATTTGCGCGACCGAACGAGCAGTTGCCGATGACAGCTCATCCGTCGTGTCGCGGCGTTGATATGCAGCGTCCCATCGCCGCGAAAGCGAAGCTGACGCCGATCGCTCCACGCGTAGTGAAGGCCAAAGCGACCAGGCCTGCTGTGCGCGAGGAAACCATCTTGGTCATTCGCACGACCGAACAAATTGGTCCCGATGCCTGGATTTCGCGCTTTACAGTGTGGCATTTGACTTGGGTTCCGAGTCGCACGCAAAGAGTTCCCGTGGCAAAGACTACGTAGAAATTTTTTTTTGTGAGATTGGCAACTAATTTCTTAGTTGCAATGAAACAGGCAAGTCTTCAACTGGAGGAAACAAATGAACTGGAAGGCCCAATTCACTCGTCGCTTGCTTGTGTCCGCAGTCGCGGTCGCAATTGTCGGATCACTTGGGGCGTACGAATTCACCAAACCCGCGAGAGCAGCCGCGGCTGCAGCTGCACCCGCTCCTGCTGCCGCTCCGCTCGACGCAAACAGCGTCTCCGCGCTGATGACCCTTGACCACGAGATGGAAACCCTGGCAGCACGGGTCACTCCCGCGGTCGTCAACATCACCGTAACTTCGAAACCAACTGCGAAGCAGGCTGACGGCGACGCCGGCGGCGATTCCGGACCCGACATGCAGCAATTCTTTGCTCCATTCGGCGGAAATCCGTTCGACGGAACTCCCTTTGGCCATCAATTCCGGCAATTCCGCGGCCAGCCGCAGGATCGCGTGGAGCGCGGCCTCGGCAGCGGCGTAATCATTTCGCCCGACGGCTACATCGTCACCAACAACCACGTCGTTGAAGGGGCGCGCGATATCCGCGTCATGCTGAGCAACCATGAAGCATTTCCCGCGAAGCTGATTGGCACCGATCCGCTCACGGATCTTGCCGTCATCAAGATCAAAGGTGACGACCTGCCCAGCGTGCCTTGGGGAGATTCTTCCAAGCTGCGTCCCGGACAGACCGTGCTCGCGTTCGGCAATCCCTACGGATTTCAGTTCACGGTTACGCGCGGCATCGTGAGTGCGCTGAACCGTCCGAATCCTGATGCCTCGGATCGTCGCAAGCCTGGCGAGTTCATCCAGACGGACGCTGCCATCAACCCCGGCAACTCGGGTGGAGCGCTGGTCGATGCTCGCGGCGAAGTGGTCGGCATCAACACGTTCCTGATTTCCTCGAGCGGATCGTTCTCCGGCATGGGTTTCGCCATTCCGGCGCAGATCGCAGAACCGACCGTTAACGCGCTGATCCGCAATGGCAAGGTCGAGCACGGATTCATCGGCATCGGCATCACCGATATCACGCCCGACAATGCGAAGTTCTTCAACATGAACAATCCGACGGGAGCGCTCGTCGACCAGGTCGATCCCAACTCGCCCGGCGCGAAAGCCGGAATCAAAGTCGGCGACGTCATCACAGAGCTCAATGGCAAGACCGTGACCGACGCCGGCGAACTGCAGATGGAAGTCGGCCAGCAGCATCCCGGCGAAACCATTCAGCTTGGGATCATGCGCGATGGAAAGAGCATGAGCATTCCGGTCACGCTGGAATCGATGAACGGTCCGAGTGCAAACTCGGCTGCGAACGGCGAACATGGCAAAGGCCGCTGGGGATTGAGCCTCGGCGATCTGAACCAAGATGCCCGCGACCAGCTGCAACTTCCGGCCAACGTTCACGGCGCGGTGGTGGAGGACGTTACGCCCGGCAGCCCGGCCGACAATGCCGGCCTGCAGCGTGGTGACGTGATTATGGAAGTGAACCGTCACGCCGAGCAATCTGCGTCGGATGTCGCGAACGCGCTTTCCAGCATCCCGAGCGGTCAGGATGCTCTGGTGCTGGTATGGTCCAACGGCGGCAACACGTTCCGCGTGTTGCATCCGGCGGAGTAACAGGTGTGTGTAGCCACGGATGCGCTCGTCCGCGGCCGGGTGCCCCACTTCTGGCCGGTTTCGCCAGAAGTGGGGATTTTTGCGCTCATCTACCGCTGCTCTCGGGGTGAATGCTCGATGGGGTCGGTTATCCTACTTCGAAATGGACATGAGCCACGGGTACGATGAACGTCCGACAGACGAGCTGATCCGACTCTACGAGAAGGCTGCGGCTGAGCACAGCCAGGCTAACCGCCGGGGTGACTTCAAAGCTGGCAATCCCGCCGCGGACAGGGTTGCGGCGATCTATAGAGTAATCAGAAGTCGTGGGTTGGACCACCAAAGGATGTTACTGCCTTTGTTGTTGAGTAGCGACAAGGGTGTGCGCGGTTGGGCGGCTGCCCATGCTCTGGAATTTGAGCCTCGTCAGGGCGAGGCGGTTTTGTCAGAACTGGTGAAGCTTGAGGGGTTGGAAGGCTTCAGCGCGAAGATGACTCTGAAAGCCTGGCGAGAAGGGAGCCTTCGCTTTCCGTAGGTACAGTTGGCGTAGCTTTCCCGGTTCCACTCGAAATCTCCCTAATGGAAACGCAGTTCCGCCCTTCGCCACTTTTGCCATAACCAGGGATTTTGTCGTAACGTACGACATCGGGCGAAATCGCGGACCGAAGCGATCGCGCGCCATGGGAGGGACCGCATGCCAGCACCCGCAACCACGACGACCTGGACTCACTTTGAGGACAAGTGGCAGGAGGGCAACATTGGGATCATGGGCCCGCGTACGCACGCGGCGTGGCTGTGCTCGGTCGTTTTTGACGGAGCGCGCGCTTTCGAAGGTGTCACTCCCGACCTCGAACTGCATTGCGCCCGAGTCAATGATTCAGCCCGGAAGATGTTTCTCAAGCCGCGGGTTTCCGTGGAGACTTGGGTGAAACTCGCCCACGAAGGCATTCAGCGATTCCCCAAAGATGCCGCGCTCTACATTCGTCCCATGTATTGGGGCGAAAAAGATGGACCGTGGATACAAGCGCATGATCCAGAGTCGACGAGCTGGTGCCTGTCGATCTTTGAAGCGCCTCTGCGCGACCCCAAAGGATTTTCGGTGA
>JASHQK010000197.1 GCA_030039195.1 Candidatus Sulfotelmatobacter sp. | reverse complement strand
TCACGGTTGTCGGAATCGTCGGCCACGCGAAAGCTTCTTCTCTGCAATCCGACACGAGCGAAGGGTTTTACTACATGCCACTGGCACAGTCGTCTCAGGAATCAGCCGGGATTGTGCCGAGGACAGATGGCAATCCTGAAAGTTTGAGTGACGCGATGCGCGCCGCGGTGAGTGCCGCGGATCCAGCCGAAGCTCTCTATGATTTCAAGACCATGCAGGAGCGAGTGGATGAATCGCTGACCGGACAGCGCTTCCTGGTAATTCTTCTTTCGATTTTTGCCGGGCTTGCTTTGGCCCTGGCGGCATTGGGAGTTTACGGGATCATCAGCTACATAGTGCGGCTGCGTGACCGCGAGCTCGGGGTTCGTCTCGCGCTGGGCGCCGATCGCAAAGATCTCTTCCGCCTCATACTTGGCCAGGGATTCCAACTCGCTTGCGTGGGATTCGCTCTCGGCCTGCTAGCCACGCTCCTGTTGGCGAAGATTCTCAGCAGCCTGCTCTACGGAACCAGTCTTTTTAACCCGGTGACTCTGTTCGCGGCCTCGGCCATGTTGGCGGCCACAATTCTGTTCGCATGCTATTTGCCTGCGCGGCGGGCGGCGAAGGTCGATCCCATGGCGGCGCTGCGGTACGAGTGAGGAAGGATCATGACCGGACTCTTACAAGATCTTCGCTACGCGTTGCGGCAGTTGCGCAAGAGCCCAGGATTCACATGCGCGGCGGTTGTTGTGCTGGCGCTCGGTATTGGAGGAACGACCTCAATCTTCAGCGCGCTGAATCCGATTCTGTTTGAGCCGCTGCCCTATCCCCACGCAAACCGCATCCTGATGATCTGGTACGCGGAGAAAAATGGCTCGCGCGGCCCACAAAGTTTTCATACCTATCGCGAAGTAGCGGATCGCAGCCAATCATTCGAATCGGTCGCCGTCATGAAACCATGGCAACCTACTCTGGTCGGGGCGAACGAACCAGAGCGGATCGAAGGCCAGCAGGTGAGCGTCGGGTATTTCCGCACGCTGGGTATGATTCCAGCAATCGGACGCGATTTCCTTCCTGCCGACGACGCTCTCAATGGCCCCAAGGTTGTGATTTTCAGTAACGGCTTGTGGCGGCGCCGGTTCGCCAGCGATCGTACGATCATCGGACGTGAGGTCCGGCTCGACGACAACAACTACACCGTAATCGGAGTGATGCCAGCGGAATTCGATAATGTACTTGCACGTTCAGCCGAAGCCTGGTCGCCCTTGCAATACAACCCAGGAAATGTTGCCGACCCGTGGGCCCGTGAGTGGGGCCATCACCTGAGGATGATCGGCCGGCTGAAAGCGGGCGTCAGTTCGAATCAAGCGAAAGCTGATCTGTCGTGGATTGCGAACACGCCGGTGGGGGAATTTCCGCGACCAAGCTGGACGTCCCTCGAACACGGTTTTGTCGTGGATGTACTGCAGGATGACGTGACGCGTGGGGTGAAACCAGCGCTGCTCGCTATTTTTGGTGCCGTCATTCTTGTTTTGCTCATCGCATGCGTGAATGTCACCAACCTGCTGCTGGCGCGTGGGTCCCAGCGTCAGGGCGAATTCGCGATGCGCGCCGCCCTGGGAGCTGCTCCACAGCGGCTGATCGGACAGTTAATCACCGAGAGCTTGCTGTTGGCGGCTTGCGCCGGCGCGGCTGGATTGCTCGTCGCTAGGCTGGGCATCCGGCTGTTGATCGCCCTTAGTCCAGCAGGTTTGCCGCGTGTGAGCGCGATTCGCCTGGACAGCTCAGTGTTTCTGTTTGCCTTGGGTATCACCATGCTCATCGGTGTCGGAGTAGGACTGATTCCGGCGATTCATGCTTCTCGCGAGGACTTGCAGAATGCGCTGCGACAAAGCTCGCAGCGCACGGTGGGAAGCCATCAGCTCACCCGGCATACCTTCGTGGTGGCGGAAGTTTCGCTGGCCCTGATCCTGACCGTGAGCGCCGGACTGCTTCTCCACAGCTTGTCGCGCCTGATGGCGGTGCCTCCTGGCTTCAGCGCGGCGCACCTGCTGACCATGCAGGTGCAGACGTATGGGGCAAAGTACGACGACGATCGCACCTGCCATCAGTTTTTCGATGAAGCCCTCGATGCCGTGCGCCGGATCCCGGGCATCACAGCTGCGGCGTTCACTAGCCAACTGCCGCTGAGCGGCGACTCGGATGTGTACGGCGCGCGCTTCGAAGAAGACAACGCGGACACGGCATTTACCGTGTATCGCTATGCGGTGACTGACGGATACTTCGAAGCCATGGGCATTCCGCTGCGCAGCGGTCGCCTGCTGGATTCACACGACACCACAGACGCGCCACGGGTTGCCGTCATTAGCGAGTCGCTGGCCAAACGCAGGTACTCGAATCAGGATCCGATCGGAAAACGCTTTCACATGGGCGGCAAGCTCGATTCGCCGATGTTCACCGTCGTAGGAGTCGTCGGCGACGTGAAGCAGATGTCGCTGGGCCTGGATGAGTCCGATGCTGTGTACACCACTACCACGCAGTGGCATTGGGCCGATGGAACGCTGTCGCTGGTCGTCCGTTCTCATGGCGAAGTGACTTCGTTCGTTCCCGCCATCAAGAATGCGATCTGGTCGGTGGATAACGGAGTGCCAGTCATCCGCGCTGCGCTTATGGATGATTTGCTGGCCGCATCGGCGGCCGAGCGCCGCTTTGTCCTGATTTTGTTCGAGGCCTTCGGACTGGTTGCGCTCGCTCTCGCCGCGACCGGCATCTACGGCGTTCTGGCCGGCAGCGTCGCGGATCGTACCCGCGAGATTGGAGTGCGCACAGCGCTGGGTGCGTCACGCGCCAGCATCGTTGGATTGGTAGTTCGCCAAGGCATGACTCTCACCGGAATCGGAGTAGTCCTTGGTCTGGCGGGAGCGGTGGCAGCAAGTCAGACCATTGCCACTTTTCTATTCGGTATATCGCGTCTCGATCCGCTTACCTATGCAGGGGTGATCCTGCTGCTCGGAGCCGTGTCGGTGATTGCCTGCAGCATACCAGCGTGGCGCGCGGCGAAGGTCGATCCCATGGTGGCACTGCGCTATGAGTGAGGAACAATTATGAACAGCGTCGTACAAGACGTCCGCTTCGCACTCCGCCAACTGCGTAAGAACCTGGCCTTCACCGCGGTGGCCGTGATTACGCTCGCCCTTGGCATCGGCGCGAATAGCGCGATCTTCAGTGTGATTGATGCGGTCCTCCTGCGGCCGCTGGCTTTTCATGATCCCAACCGCCTCGTCGCGGTCAAAACAACCGAGCCCGACAGACATGACAATATCAACGTCTCTTATCCGGAGTTCCTTGACTGGCGATCGCAAGACCGCATGTTTGAAGGACTGTCCGTGTTTCGCGAGGACGATTTCACGCTTACGCGACGCGGCGAACCCGCACACCTAACCGGTGTGGTCGTTTCTGCAAATCTTTTTTCTTTGCTGGGCGTCGCTCCTTCGCTCGGAAGAGCTTTCACGAACCAGGAAGATCAGTCGGCAAGCGGCGACCTGCCTGTGGTTTTGAGCCATGCTTTCTGGCAGCAACGCTTGGGCTCAGATCCCAATATTTTAGGTCAGAGTCTCACCCTGAGCGGCCGCTCGTTCACGGTCGTTGGTGTGATGCCGGCTGGCTTTCAATTTCCCGTGCAAGCCGCTCCGGTTGACTTTTGGACCACCATCGTCCTCGACATGCAGCACGGCAATCCGCCAATCACCGCCCAGCGCGGGGCCTCGTATCTGGATGTGATCGGCCGGTTGAAGCCTCAGGTCACGGTTGCGCAAGCCGCGATCGAAATGAGTTCGATTCAGGACGGCTTGAATAAGCAGTATCCCGAAAACCGCCCCCGGGGCATCGCCATCGTTCCCGAGATCAATGACATTGTGGGCGAGGCACGGCGCGGGCTCATCATTTTATTCGGGGCGGTGGGTCTGGTTCTTCTGATTGCGTGCGCCAATCTGTCGAACTTGCTGCTGGCGAGAGCCACGACACGCTCGAGGGAGATGTGCGTCCGCTCTGCCTTGGGAGCTTCACGATGGAGCATTGTGCGGCAACTCTGGATCGAAAGCCTTCTGCTCGCCTCGACGGGCGCCGCGGCCGGGCTGGTTGTGGCGGTTTGGGCTATCCGTCTGCTGACCGCTCTCGCGCCGGACCAATTGCCGCGAGTTTCCGAGAGCGGTCTCAACCTGCAAGTGCTGGTGTTCACCGCAGCCATCGTCATCTTGACAAGCTTGTTATTCGGATTGGTTCCAGCTCTGGATGCCAGCCGCGTCCGGCTCGCTGCTTCTTTGAATGAAGGCGGCCGGAGCGGCACCGATACTCGTGAGCGCAGAAGGCTGAAGGATTCATTCATTGTTGCCGAGACAGCCCTCGCCGTCGTTCTGCTCGCTGGCGCCGGACTGTTGCTGCGAAGCCTCGAAGGCTTGGGAAGAGTCGATCCTGGATTTGCCAAGGACCATGTGATCAGTTTCGGACTCGACTTGCCTGGGCATTACGGCCACACCGAGAGAGTGAAGTTCTATCAGCGACTGCTGACCGGGATCCGCAGCCTTCCCGGCGTGCGCTCGGCCAGCGCCGCATTTCCACTTCCGCTGGCGGCCGACGACGTGACGACGAGCTTCGCCGCCGAAGGTCAGCAACTCAAGCCATCCGAACTTCCCGTGACCGCCCTGCACATTGTTGATTACGATTACTTCCGCGCACTTGGAATCCCGCTCATCGCCGGGCGCGAATTCGACCCTCACGATGACGCTCCCGATGCGGCTCCCGTGGTTGTGATCAGTCAGCATCTGGCAGCGCGGATTTTTCCCGGTGAAAACCCGGTCGGCAAATGGATCCAGCCAGACATCTCCGCGAGTCCCGGAGACGCCCCGCGGCGCCTGATCATCGGAGTCGTCGGTGACGTGAAGTCCGCTGGACTGAGCGCTCCGGTCATTGCCGAATCTTACGTTCCGTACGCCCAGCTGCCTTTCGCTCCCATGTCGGTCGTCGTCCGCACGCACAGAGACCCGCAAGCCCTCGTACCGGCGCTTACAAAAGAAGTTCAATCGGTCGACAAGGACCTTCCCCTTCTGCACGTCGAGACGCTCGACGAATACGTTGGAGACTCCATTGCCGATGCCCGTTTCCAAACGATCCTTCTCGGCAGCTTCGGCGCGCTGGCTTTTGTTCTTACCGCGTTTGGTCTCTATGGCGTGATCTCTTACACGGTTGCGCATCGAACGCGGGAAATGGGGGTGCGGCTCGCGCTCGGAGCAGATCGTGATTCGATCCTGGCCATGATTATTAAGAATGGAGTGCTGCTGGCCGGTACGGGGATCGTCGTCGGGCTTGTAGCCGCGCTTCTGCTAACACGCTTGATCGCCAGCCTGCTCTACGAGGTCAGTACCTCCGATCCGTTGACCTTCATTGGCGTTCCCATCGCCATGATCATGATGGCAGTGATTGCCAGTTATCTGCCCGCGCGTCGCGCGGCGAAAGTCGATCCCGTGGTGGCATTGCGCTATGAGTGAGGGCAATCTATGACCGGACTCTTACAAGATCTTCGCTACGCGCTGCGGCAGTTGCGCAAGAGCCCAGGATTCACCGCTGTCGCCGTGATTACGCTGGCGCTGGGGATCGGGGCGAATACGGCGATCTTTACGGTGGTGAATGCCCTGCTGCTCAAGATGCTTCCCGTAAGCCAGCCGGAGCAATTGGTGGTGGTGGGCGATCCCGGTCTCCCTAACAGCGTGTCGAACGGAACTCCGCGCACGGACATCTTTTCCTATCCTCTTTATGAGGAGCTGCGTGACCACAACTCTGTGTTCAGCGGCCTGAGTGCGGCAGGCAGCGATCACTACATCGAGTTAGATACCGGTGAAGGCGAGACTCTCGCTGAGAAGGTCACCGGACGCATGGTGAGTGGAAACTATTTCAGCGTGCTGGGTCTCAAACCGGCCGCTGGACGGTTGCTCTCCAGCTCGGACGATACGGCGGAAAACGCCAATCCAGTGGCCGTACTCAGTTACGGATTCTGGCAGCGCAAGTTCGCCCTTTCTCCGACCGTCATCGGGAGGGACATACGGCTCAATGGGTTTCCTTTCACCATTGTGGGCGTGGCTCCGGAGGGTTTCGACGGCGATGTAGTGGGCGAGCAGATGGCGTTGTTTGTTCCCTTGAGCATGCAGTCGGAGATTGTCCGCGGGCGGCATTGGTTGCATTCGGGCAATGTGTCATGGCTCACGTTAATGGCGCGATTGCTGCCCAACACCAGTTCAGCGCAAGCGGAAGCCAACCTGAACGTAGTGTTTCAGCAGGCCGTCAAAGGCTCTTATGGTGCTGCACTCTCGGCCGACGACCGGACCGCCATTCGCGAGACCCACATGAAAATCAAGGTTGCTCCGGGTGGGGAGGGGGTCTCGGACCTGCGCAAAGACTACCGAGTGCCCCTGCTTTTGCTGATGGGCATCGTCGGCCTGGTGCTGCTGATCGCGTGCGTGAATGTTGCCAACCTGCTGCTGGCGCGCGCCTCGGCGCGCAACCGCGAAATCGCAATTCGCTTGGCGATCGGCGCGGACTGGTCGGGGCTGGTAAAACAACTTCTCACCGAGAGCATTCTGCTGGCCTTTCTGGGAGGAATGGCAGGTTCGATTCTCGCCGTTTGGGGAGTCCGTCTGCTGGTGAGGCTCTTTGGGTCCAACACAACCCTTCCGGTTTTTCCGGATGCGCGTGTTCTCGCGTTCACGGTCGGAATATCCCTGCTGACGGGAATTTCATTTGGGCTGGTTCCGGCGCTGCGGGCCATAAGGACCCAGGTTTCGTCCGCGCTCAAAGAAGCCGGCCGTTCGACGCGCGAGGAAAGCTCGAAATTCGGACTGGGCAAAGGGCTGATCGCGGGACAAATGGCGCTTTCCTTGTTAGTGCTCTTTGCCGCGTGCCTGTTGGTCCGCAGCCTGCAAAAACTCATGGCCCAGAATTTTGGCTACGACCGCGACCGGCTGGTAATTGCGCGCCTCGACCCGACTTCCGCCGGATATAACAGCGAAAAGATGAAGCTGCTCGCGCAGCAACTGGTTGCGCGTTTGCAGGGCACTCCCGCTGTTCGTGCGATCACGTATTCGACAAATGGCTTATTCGCCGGGACCGAATCGAACGACGCCATTCTGGTACCAGGCTTCAACACCAGCCATGAAGATCGCGACGCGAACGAGGACTATGTTGGCCCGGATTATTTCGGAGCGGTGGGGATTCCGATTCTCACGGGCCGGGGAATCGAAGCACAGGACACCGAGACGGCAACCCGCGTGGCCGTTGTCAACGAGGCCATGGCCAAGCATTTCTTTCCGGGACTGAACCCGATCGGACGCCAGTTTCGGATTGACGATCAGGACTGGCTCGACAAACCCATCACGATTGTCGGAGTTTCCCGTGACGCGGTAGATCACGGCACCGGAATGAAGCAGGGGGTCAAGCCGCGTTTCTACATGGCATTTCAGCAGGTGCCTGAACCCGAACAGATCATTCTGGAAACGCAAGTCACAGGGATTCCATCAACAGCGGTGACGACCGTGGTCAGCCAGATCAAAGCCGTGGATCCTGGCATACCGATTTCTTTTACGAAGGCTCTCGATTCGCTGGTGAATGATAGCGCCGCGAACCAGATCGCACTCGTCAAACTCACCGTCTTCTTTGCCGGGTTGGCGCTGTTGCTGGCGTGCGTCGGGCTTTACGGCCTTATGTCTTATACGGTGGCTGGCCGTACGCGAGAAATCGGCGTGCGGATGGCTTTGGGCGCGGCTCGCAGCGACGTGATGCAGCTGGTGCTGCGCGAAAGCAT
Source organism: Candidatus Sulfotelmatobacter sp. (assembly GCA_030039195.1). Taxonomy (GTDB): domain Bacteria; phylum Acidobacteriota; class Terriglobia; order Terriglobales; family Acidobacteriaceae; genus Sulfotelmatobacter. The sequence continues at coordinate 5,137 of JASHQK010000197.1, read as the reverse complement.
GCTGCTGGTGACGATCGGCCTCGTGATTGGGATTCCATTATCGCTGGCGAGCAGCCGTCTCCTGCGCAGTTTCCTGTTTGGGCTGACGGCCAACGATCCACTTTCGTTAATTGCAGTCATTTTGCTGCTGGGAGTAGTGGCGGCCCTAGCAGCATCCATCCCCGCGCGTCGGGCGGCGAAGGTCGATCCCATGGTGGCACTGCGATACGAGTGAGGAACTTATATGACCGGATTCGCACAAGATCTTCGCTACGCGCTGCGGCAGTTGCGCAAGAACCCGGGATTTGCGTTTACAGCGCTGCTAATCCTGACGCTTGGGATTGCAGCCAGTACGGCGATATTTGGATTCGTGGATGCCGCGTTAATCGCGCCGCTGCCCTATCGCGATCCGGCGCAGCTCGTTGAGGTAACCGAGAGTGCGCCCATGTTTCCCCGTGGCGCTGATCTTTCTTATCCGGATTATCTCGACTGGAAGCGGCTCAACAAAGTTTTCGGCTCGCTCGACGTTTACGAAGGAACGGGCTACCTGTTGCGGAATTCGGCCGGAGCGGAACCCGTGTCCGCAACCCGCGTGAGCAGCGGTTTTTTTCGCACACTGGGCATTGCGCCGATGCTCGGTCGCGACTTCCTGCCTGGCGAGGATCGACTGGAGGCCCCGCCGGCGGTGATGTTGAGCTTTGCCACCTGGCAGAAGCGCTTCGGTGGAAGGCACGACATTGCGGGTCAAACGGTGACGCTCAGTGGCGTTGCCTACACGATCGTCGGAGTGCTGCCGCAGAGTTTCGAGTTTGCCCCTGCCGGAGGCTCAGAATTTTGGACGGCGATTCATCCGGATGATGATTGCAGCCCACACCGAGACTGCCACGACCTGAACGGAGTCGGGCGGCTCAAGGGTGGCGTATCTGTGGCAGCCGCGCGCGCCGACATGCAGACCATCGCGCGGCAGTTGGAAACTCAGTATCCCGCAAGCAATCGCGGCCAGGGGGCGTTCGTAGTGCCGCTTTCTGAACAGATTGTCTACGACGTTCGGCCGGTTCTGCTGGTCCTGCTGAGCGGTGCGGTTCTGCTGATGATCATCGCTTGTGTGAACGTCTCGAGCCTTCTGCTGGTGCGCTCCGAGAGCCGCAAGCGCGAAATTGCCGTGAGAGGTGCGCTGGGCGCACCGCGGACGCGCCTGATGCGGCAGTTTGCGGTCGAAGGCTTCGCGCTGGCCGGCTCCTCGTGGCTGTGCAGTTTGGCGGCAGCGAAGGGCGCAATGCAGCTTCTGGCCAGCATGGTCTCAAAAGACATGATGGACAGCATGCCCTACCTGGATGGACTCGGACTCAACCAGCATACGCTGATGTTTGCCGGGGCCAGCGCGCTGGGCGCAGCGATTTTGTTCGCAATCGTTCCCACTCTTCGTTTGTCGATGACAGAAATCAGGGAGGGTCTGACCGAGGGCGGGCGCGGTTACGCGGGAACGTTGTGGCGCCGCTTTGGCGCGAATCTGGTTGCCGCGGAATTAGCCATCGCGATGGTTCTGCTGGTCGGCGCCGGTCTGCTGGGAAAGAGCTTTTATCGGCTGCTGCACGTGGACGTTGGTTTCCAGACGGATCACCTGGCCACCCTGCGCGTCGCATTACCAGAAAAAAGCTATGCCAAAGATGAGCAGCAGGTGGCCGTGGCCCGGCAAATGCTCAGCCGCATCGCGAGCTTGCCCGGGGTTAAGTCGGCGGGTATCTCCAGCATCTTGCCGGTGAGTTACAACGGCGGCACCACGTGGATACGGATTCTCGGTCACCCTTATAACGGCGAGCACAACGAAGTCATCGAGCGGCACATGAGTTCGGCGTTTCTCCCCACACTGCGCACCAAACTTTGGGAGGGAAGGTATTTCAGCGAAGCTGACGACGCCTCGAAGCCGCGCGTGGTCATGATTAATCGCGCTCTAGCCCGGAAGTATTTTCCCGGCGAAGATCCAATCGGAAAAAAGATTGCCGAATACGACCTCGCGCCCGATTCCATCAGCGAAATCATCGGTGTTGTAGACGATGTGAAAGATGGCCCGCTTGATTCAGAAACCTGGCCGGCGATGTACCGTCCATTCAACCAGCATCCCAACACCTATTTCTCTCTTGTCGCGCGAACTTCCCAAGACGAGGCATCGCTGCTGCCGGCCATGGTCGCGGCGGTGCGTGAGATCGATTCCGGGATCGGAACCTTCGCCCCGGCGACCATGACAGGGAAAATCGACAATTCGCCGAGCGCATATCTTCACCGATCGGCCTCGTGGCTGGTGGGAGGATTCGCCTTCGCTGCTTTGTTTCTTGGAGTGGTCGGCTTATACGGAGTAATTGCCTACTCGGTGGGACGCAGAACCCGCGAGATTGGTGTGCGAATCGCTCTCGGCGCGCAGCGCCGGTCTGTGTACGAACTCATCATGAAAGAAGCAGCATGGCTGACCCTTGTCGGCATTGCCGCGGGCCTTGTCTGCTCGATCGCAGCAGCTACTCTGATTCGCAGTTTGCTGTTTGGAGTTCGTTTGTGGGACGCGGCAACCCTCGCATCTGTTTCTGCGCTGCTCGCGCTTTCGGCCCTGCTCGCCAGCTACATTCCCGCGCGCCGCGCAGCCAGAGTCGATCCCATGGTGGCATTGCGATATGAGTGAGGAACGGTCATGACTGGTCTTGCACAAGACCTTCGCTACGCCCTGCGGCAGTTGCGCAAGAGCCCGGGATTCACCGCCGTTGCGGTGATCACCCTTGCGCTCGGCATCGGCGCGAATACGGCCGTGTTCAGCGTGATGAATGCGGTTCTGTTGCGGTCGTTGCCCGTCCGCGATCCTCAGCGTCTTTATTATGTGCAGATCGGGAACCGCCAGGATGAGCCGCCATCTGCCACGAATACAGGAAACGGAAACACGTCATTCTCCGAGCCTGTTTTCGAGGCGCTGCGCGCGCGCAAGGATGTATTCGCCGATCTGATAGCTTACATTCCGCTCGGCATCCCGAAAGTTGCCGTTCGTTATGGCGACTCGCCCGAGGAAGCCGAGGGCGAAGAAGTCAGTGGCGATTTCTTCTCCGGGCTGAGCGCCCAGATTGTTCTCGGGCGCGGCTTCACACTTGAAGACGAGAAACAGCATGCTCCGGTCGCGGTGATCAGCGACTCCTACTGGAACCGCCGCTTTGGACGCAGCCCATCCGTTCTCGGCAGCACAATCTTTGTCAAGAGTGTTCCGTTCACCATCGTCGGAATCTCTGCGCCGGGATTTCCCGGTGTCGAACCCGGCATCTCCACAGATTTCTGGGTTCCGTTGCAAACGCGTCCGGAACTGAATGCGTGGGGCCAGCCCGCCGCCATCAACAGTCTCTACGGGACTCCCAAGTGGTGGTGTCTGCGGATGATGGCGCGACTGCGCGAGAACGTCACCCCGGCGCAGGCGGAGGCAGCTCTTGAGTCAACCTTCGGCGAAGCCGCAAAGATTGGCATCGGCCACATCGATCCGAAAAAGTGGAAGCCGGTGCTCGATTTCGATCCGGCGAAAGGCATACAGGGCTACAACCAGCAGTACCGCGATCAAGTGCACATCCTCATGGTGCTTGTTCTGTTAGTCCTGCTGATCGCATGCACGAACGTCAGTCTGCTTCTGATGGCGCGCAATGAGGCTCGCCAGCGCGAATTCAGTCTGAAGATGGCGATCGGAGCTGACGGCTTGCATGTCTTTCGTCAGCTTCTGACGGAAAGTTCTCTGCTGGTTGCGGCGGGGGCGGCATTCGGTTGGATTTTTGCGATCTTCGCAACGCGTGCCTTGGCTGGCTGGTCGCAAATCGAAAGCGGCCTGAACCCGGACCGCAACGTTCTGCTGTTCACGCTTGCGACCTCAGTGGTGGTGGCCCTGGCGTTCGGCCTTGCGCCTCTATGGGTCGCGCTGCGCGCTCCCATTTCCGTTGTGCTGAGGGCGACGAGTTCCGGCTTGACGCCCGGCCGCCGGCGAACGATTGGTGGCCGGCTTCTTATGTCGTCGCAAGTGGCGATCTGTCTTTTGCTGCTGGTCGCAGCCGGCCTGCTGCTGCGCACACTGCGCAAGTACCAGACGCAGAATCTGGGAATGAAAACCGAGGGCCTGCTGGTCTTCGGAGTCACGCCTCAGCGTGCGCACACGGCGCAGGAAACATTCGCCTTCTATCGCGACCTGCTCGACCGCCTTCGCGCGCTGCCCGGTGTGCAAGGCGTAACGTTCATGGAAAATCGCCCCGGCTCGGGTTGGAGCGACAACCATAGCGAACTTCTTGATGGTGCCAATCTGGAAGATCGATTTGGGGAAAGGGGAACGATTCGCGCCAACGACGTCGGTCCCGACTGCTTCCAAGTGCTGGGAGTGCCCATTCTGCAGGGCCGCGACATCTCTGACGCCGACACGCCCGCATCACCGCCCGTCGTTGTCGTAAACGAAACCTTCGCCAAGCGTTTTCTGCCCAACACAAACCCGCTCGGCCACAAGCTCTCCCGAGATCGAATCATCATCGGAGTCGTCAAAGACAGCAAATACACCGGCGCATCGGAAGAACCCAGGCCTATGGTGTACTACCCCGCATTACAAGGATTGGAGGGTGGGGAGACGTTTCACATTGAGGTCAGAGCCGATACGCGACCGGTTGCGCTGCTTCCAACCATCGCAAGAGCGGTGAGCCAGATCGACCCCAATGTTCCCCTGGAAGATCCGGTGACCCAGCAAGCCGAATTTGAGATGTCTTATTCGCAGCCCGCGATGTTTGCCCGTCTGGCTGGATTTTTCGGCGCGCTCGCCGCTCTTCTGGTTGCGACTGGTCTCTACGGAACTCTGGCCTATCGCACCAATCGCCGCACCACCGAGATCGGGATGCGAATGGCTCTTGGAGCGCAACGCGCACAGGTGATCTGGATGATCATGCGGGAAAGCCTGCTGATCAGCGCCGCGGGCGTTTTGATTGGACTTCCGCTGGCATTCGCCTGTGCCCGTTTTGTCGATTCGATGCTTTATGAGGTTTCCGACTTTGACGCTGTCAGCTTCGCGCTCGCGGTGTGTTTAATCGCGCTGGTCGGGAGCATCGCGGCCTTTGTGCCGGCAAACCGAGCGGCGAAAGTCGATCCCATGGTGGCGCTGCGATATGAGTAA
>JASHQK010000196.1 GCA_030039195.1 Candidatus Sulfotelmatobacter sp. | reverse complement strand
ATCATTCTCTCTGAACAAAATGCAACTTCGCCTGCCGCGACTCCGCCCGCGGTAGCCCGGGTACACACAGCCCAACTCGTCAACTCCTTCGATCCCGATAAGGCTCTGGCAACATCGATGGACATTCAATCACGCGAGTCGATCACTGAGATCTACACACCCGAAGACCTAAGAGTCTGTCTCTCTGCGGGCTGGGGACCGATCAGCTACCGCCTGCATACGCCGGAGACCATCGATTATTGGCACTGGAATCCCAACGGCCGCTGGTCGGACGAAGCCAACCAACGCGGATACTTCGTGGGCAGCTCGGAATTGGGTGAACCCATACGAGATTCGTTTGGCTACAGTCTCCCTCACCGCGGTTGCACGCACAATGGCGGAACCGAGCATGGCTATTCTCGCCTCACGGACGGCGATCCCAATACCTTCTGGAAGAGTAACCCCTACCTGGCCAAAGCCTTCACACACGAAGACGACTCTTTGCATCCGCAATGGATCATCGTTGACTTGGGCGAATACTACGACGTGAACGCAATCCGGATCGATTGGTGCGAACCAAGCGCCCGCGAGTACGCGGTGCAGTATTGGGTCGGAGCCGATCCCATGGACTGGGAAGAACCAGCCATGGACTCAACGAACCAGGGCGGCGAATATCTTCCGGTCTCCAATCAGGTGATGGGCGACTGGCACCGTTTCCCCAACGGTACAGTTCACGAAGGCAAAGGCGGAAGCATAACACTGAAACTTGCGGACAATCTGATCTCCACGCGTTGGGTTCGCGTCGTGATGACGCAATCATCGAATCAGCCGGGGCCGCACGGAAACGATGACGTACGCCAGCGCGTGGGATACGCTATCTATGAAGTTTACGTGGGCAGATTGGAGGCCGATGGCAAGTTCGCCGACCTCGTGAAACACGCGCCAGATGGCCACCAACAGACCGCTACCTATTGCTCTTCCACAGACCCGTGGCACACCGTCGAAGACCTGAGTCCGCGCGGAGATCAGACCGGCTGGGATCTGTTCTTCACCAGCGGCATCACCAACGGTCTACCCGCCCTGATTACCGTTCCTCTGATTTACAGCGTTCCCGACGACGCTGCCGCGATGGTCGCTTATCTGAAGAAACGGGGTTATCCCATCAGCTGGGTCGAAATGGACGAAGAAGCCGATGGGCAGTACTACATGCCAGAGGATTACGCCACACTCTATCTTCAATTTGCCGACGCAATTCACAACGTTGATCCCACGCTCAGGTTAGGCGGGCCGGTTTTTCAGGGCATTAATCAGGACGTTTCTGTGTGGCCGGATGCGCGGGGAAACAAGTCCTGGTTTGGCCGCTTTTACGATTATCTGAAGGCGCACAATCGCCACGGGGACTTGACGTTCGTTTCTTTTGAAATTTATCCCTACGACGCCTGCACCATGAAATGGGAGGATCTGTATCGTAATCGCGAGTTGACGCGCAAGACTCTGCAGGCCTTTCGCGATGACGGATTGCCGGCGGCAATTCCGCTGATGAATACCGAAAGCAATCTCAGCGGTTCGCTTTCGGTTTACATGTCCGATATTTTTTCCGCCTTATGGCTTGCCGACAATGTTGGCAGCTTCTTCGCCGAAGGCGGAGCACTATACGTTCATTCGCCCATCGAACCCAGCGTGATCGAGCATGGCTGCCAAGGCTGGGCAATCTGGGGCAATGCCCTTTGGGACCGGGATGCGAGGATCATTGGCTATACCGCTTTCTACTATGCCAGCCAGATGATCAATAAAGAGTGGGTGACGCATCGCAGCGGAGTGCATCACCTCTATTCCGTCGATGTCGGAATCGAAGACACCCTGGGGAATGCTCTCGTCACAAGTTATGCCGTTCGGCGTCCGGACGGCCAGTGGGCCTTGCTGCTCATTAATAAAGATCGAGAGAATGCGCATGCCATTCGAATCGTCTTTGAAAGTAGTGGCGGGATGGGATATTTTTCGGGCGCAATTCGCATGGTGACATTTGGCAGCGAACAATACGTCTGGCACGGCGCGGACTCGAGCGCTCACGCCGATCCGAACCTGCCGCCTATAGTTTCCTCAATCGACGCATCTGCAGAAACTGTGTTTACGCTCCCCAAAGCGTCCGTCACCGTATTGTGCGGCGAAGTCACACGCCCCCGAGAGCAGTAACAATTTTCTCGAGGGGAACAAAACGCAGTACGATCTCGTACGTCTATAGACGATAGGGTCTATATCGAGAACGGGCGGCACGGGCGAGTGTCGCACTCAGAGCTTGTTTCTTCCTGCGGAGGCAGCCATGGGGACCTTGCGACAGGATGTGCGCTATGCGTTGCGCCAGTTGCGAAAGGCGCTGGGATTCACCCTCACAGCCGTAGTTACACTGGCGCTGGGGATTGGCGCCAATACGGCAATCTTCACGCTGGTGCAAAGCATGCTTCTGCGCTCGCTGCCAGTATCGAATCCCGCCCAGCTCTACCGTGTCGGCGACACAGACGACTGTTGTGTCAACGGGGGATTTGTCGGAAACAACGGCGATTTCGACATCTTCTCCTACGATCTCTATTTGCATCTCAAGGAGTCGAGCACGCCGGAATTCGAGCAACTGGCCGCCATGCAGGCCGGACAGCCGGGGTTCAGTGTGCGCCGCGGAGAGACGGTGGCGAAGCAGCTTACCGGAGAATTCGTCTCCGGCAACTACTTCGCGACGCTCGGGGTGGGAGCGATCGCGGGACGCCCGCTGATCGTCAGCGACGATATCCCCTCGGCCAGTCCCACGACGGTCATCAGTTATGCGGCTTGGCAGACAGAGTTTGCGGCGGACCCATCACTGATTGGATCGACCATCTCGATTGACGCCCAACCGGTTACCGTTGTCGGCGTCGCTCCGCCTGGTTTCTTCGGCGATCGGGTCACCGACCGGCCGGCGGATTTTTGGATGCCCCTGGCAATTGAGCCATATGTTCATGGGGCAAACTCATTGCTCCACGACGCAGACTCGAACTGGCTTTACCTGATTGGAAGGGCACGGCCCAAAACCAATGTCAGCGCGTTGCAGAGCAAGCTCTCGGTGGCGCTGCGGGATTGGCTTTCCACTCGATCGGTTTATACCGACAATGGCGGGAGCGCAGAGATTCCCAAGCAGCACGTGGTCATTGTCCCCGGTGGCGGAGGCATTCAGAATCTGCAACAGGAGACCGGCTCCGGCTTGAAGATGTTGATGATTCTTTCTACCGTCGTTCTGCTGATTGCTTGCGCGAACATTGCCAACCTGCAACTGGCGCGCGCCACCACGCGCCGCGCAGATATAGCCTTGCGCACGGCTTTAGGCGCGGGGCGCCGCGACCTGATGCGACAGATCGTCACCGAGAGCGTATTGCTGAGCTGCATCGGAGGGCTGGCCGGGCTGGCGGTTGCCTATGCCGGAGCGCACGTCATCCTGAAACTGGCCTTTCCTGATGCAGTGAATATGGCTTTTGATGCGCATCCTTCGCTGCTAGTGCTCGCTTTCGCGTTTGTAGTTTCGCTTCTCACTGGCGTCGTTATGGGAACCGCGCCGGCCTGGCTTTCGCTACACGCGCAGCCCGTGGAGGCGCTGCGCGGCGTGAGCCGCTCGACCCGCGACCGCTCATCGTTGCCGCAGAAATCCTTGGTTGTCGTTCAGGCTGCGCTGTCGCTGGTCCTGCTCGCCGGAGCCATCCTGATGAGCAAATCCCTCGCCAAGCTTGAGAATCAAAATTTCGGTGTGGCGACGGCGAACCGCTACGTGCTGCATCTGGATCCGCAAGGCGCTGGATATACCGCTGATCGACTGCCTGCACTATATCGCGAAATGCAGGATCGCTTTGCTACATTGCCAGGTATTGCCCAGGTTGGCATGTCGGTTTACAGCCCCCTCGAGGGCGACAATTGGGGCGAGTGCGTGATTCAACAAGGCCATCCTGCTCCGGGACCAAATGAAAAATGCGGCTCGACCTGGGATCGCGTGAGTCCCGGTTTTCTGGATGCGATCGGTGTGCCGATTCTGCGCGGGCGCGGGCTGACGGAGCAGGACACGGCAACTTCGCCGTTCGTTGCCGTCGTGAATCAGACTTTCGCGAAGCGCTTCTTCCCGAACGAAGATCCGATCGGCAGGCATTTCGGCATTGATTTCCCCCAATACTCCAGTGCGTT
>JASHQK010000195.1 GCA_030039195.1 Candidatus Sulfotelmatobacter sp. | reverse complement strand
CCGACCCTTGACTGCCCACAATGACCAAACCATTGGATAACGGGTTATAAGTATTGCTGCAAGCTACCAGAAACGCGATCCCAACAAGAATAGCCAGTCCAGTCAACCACGCCCATCGTTTCATTCTTTGCTTGATCTCCTGCTCGTGTAAGGTCTAGGTGCGCGTACAACTGCTGACGCTCCGCCAAGCGGCGTTTTCACCCTAGACAACTTGGGAAATGTCAATCCATTTGTGTATCAGGAAAGCGCGGGAAGCGCAAATCGTAACGGGAAGTTGGAACCTATTGGCGGCTGCGAAGTTGCCTGGGACTGCACTTCAGACATCAGTCTTCGGACCTCAGACCCCGGAGGCCGGCCGTCGGAGGTCTAGTTTTAGGCTTCCTGCGCGGAAGGAACCGGATCTGCTGGTGCCAGCTTTTCCTGCCCGCTCTGAATCAGAGGCAGGCGAATCTCAATGCGCAAGCCGCCTTCAGGCCGGTTGTGAGCCGAAACTTTGCCGCCGTGGAAGCGAACCGCCCGTTCGGTAATCGCCAGTCCGAGTCCGACGCCGCCCGTGAGACGTCCGCGGGCATCGTCGATGCGATAAAAGGGCTCAAAAAGCTTGGTCAGCGAATCCGGCGGAACTCCCGGCCCGGAGTCACTGATGTTGACCACGGCCGTGGGCCCGGCGATTGTGGATTCCGACGAGAGCTCGATTTTCACCGAGGTCCGCTCCTGGGTATAGCGAATCGCGTTGCGCACGACGTTTTCGAGGGCACTATGCAGTAACGAAGCGTTGCCGCGCACTCCCCAGTCTCCTTCGGGGATTAAGGTCTCCACGTGGCAGTGCCGGGCCTGAGCCTCAAATTCGGCATCTTCGGCGACATTCACGATCAGTTCATCGAGCGGTACAGGCGTCTGCGGAACCTTCCGCTCGCCATCTTCGAGACGAGCCAGGGTCAGAATCCTGCCGATCAGTTCATTCAGGCGGCTGGCTTCGAGTTCAATGCGCTCCAGCATGTCGGAATTCTCCGAACCCGAGCGCTGCCGCGCCAGGCCCAGCGCTACATTCAAGCGCGCCAGTGGCGAGCGCAGCTCATGCGAAATGTCATTGAGCAAGCGGGATTGGGCTTTCATCAGCGTTTCCAACCGTTCGGCCATGGCGTCGAAGTCGCGCATCAAGCCGGAGACTTCATCGCGACGCCCACTCGCAGGAGCTCCGGTTCGTGCGCTCAGATCTCCGGCTGCCAGCCTTCGCGCTGCAGCACGCAGCTTCACGATCGGCTTGGTCATGTACCACGACAACAGATAGCAAACCAAGCCCGAACAAATGACGGCGATAATGAGCCAACGCATGGGCATGCCATGGGGCCCAATGAAAACCCGTGGGCCCGGCGGCAAACCCATCACCAAAGTGTACCGATGCAATCCGTCGGAGGAAGAGCGGGAGTCACGCTGTACCGGCGGGGCGGGAATCAGAAATCCATCGCGCGGCGTACGTGGCTGGCCCGAGGCCACTCGGATCGCCCATTCCGGCGGAGTGCGATGGGAAAGTTCCGTGCCCTCTTCGTTGAACAGATAGGCGCGGACATGCTGGGTCGCGTCCAGCTCGTCGAAGTACTTACGCAGTTGAACATCCCCGCCTTCTTCGTAAGCTGCGACGGCATCGTTGAGCGCCGTGGTGCGCAGCGCTTCCCAGGTGGAAACTCTGGGCCGCAGAGCCAGCGTGACCAGCACGGCCAGCACGATGATGAGGGCCTGTGCGATCCAGAACGACAAAAAGATTCTGAGGAATAAGCTTTTCATGCCGGACCTTCCGCTTCCCTCCGCGGCGTCACAAACGGGTTCTCACGCCTTCACTTTTTCCCGCGGCCGAGCAAAGATATAGCCTACACCGCGAACCGTCTTGATGTGCTCGTCATTGTCGGTGTCGCCCAGCTTTTTTCGCACCTTGCTGACGTGCATGTCGATGCTGCGGTCAAAGGGGGAGAATTTCCGGCTTAATACGGCATTCACCAGGCGCTCGCGCGGCACGACGCGGCCGGCTTCGCGCAGAAGAACTTCGAGCAGATTGAATTCCACTGAAGTCAGGTCAACGGGCTTGCCATCCAGTCGAACCGTTCGGGTTGCAGGATCGAGTTCGACATCGCCCACGCAGACAACATCGGGCGCAGAGGGTAATCCACCGCCATCGCCGTGCGTCCGGCGCAGGACAGCGCGGATTCTGGCGACCAGTTCACGCGGATTGAATGGCTTCGGCAAATAGTCATCCGCCCCGATTTCCAATCCGACGATGCGGTCGACATCTTCGCCGCGCGCAGTGAGCAACAATACCGGCAAGCGAGACGTCGCGCGAATCCGCCGCAGCACTTCAAATCCGTTGATGCCCGGGAGCATCACATCCAACACCACCAGCAAATACTCGCTGTCGGTCGCTTTCTTCAACCCGCTCTCGCCGTCGTGTACAAAGTCGGTGGCGAAACCCTCCGCCTGCAGATATTCGCCGACGAGATGGCAGAGTTCGACATCGTCGTCGATCACCAGAATGCGTTCCATAACTGCCATCATTGTGCACCACCGGGAAATGGGTAGAAGTAAAGAATTGCAAAGGCTGGCAGGGGAAAGCAAGAGATCCAGCATAAGCTGTCTCTCGATGACCCGACCGGGTTTTGTCGCGAGGGCCTTGGAGTCGCGGGGCGCACCTTGACAAAACTTTACTCCGGTTGACTGACTTTTTACCGCCATTTCCGCGCGACTTGTGTTCGTATAAGCACAGACTGAAGTTTCGGTCTTCCAAAGACGATTTATCAGGGAGTTTGCTATGAGATCGATCCGCATTCGCTTGTTGGTCGCTGGCCTGGCGGTTCTTTTGGGAACCGTCATTGCAAGATCGCAAACCAGCGAGGCCGCGCCTCCGCCACACCCGATGCAAGGGCCATGGATGGGCATGGGCGAGCACATGCTGAACTATTACACCAAGGCGTTGAACTTGACTGACGATCAGCAGGCGCAGGCCAAAACGGCGCTGAACAATGCCAAGCCGGCGTTCAAAGCGCTGTTTCAGCAGCAGCGGCAGATCGACGAGCAGCTTCATCAGTTAGCCGAGAGCTCGAACTTTGACGCCAAACAGGTGCAAAGTCTGGCGACCGCGAAGGCAAACATCCAGGCTCAGTTCACCGTGGCAGAAACGCAGCTGCACAATCAGATCTACAAGTTACTCACACCGGATCAGCAGACACAGCTGAAGCAGCTTGAGGCCCAGCGTCAGGCTCGCATGCAGCAACGTATGCAGGAAGGCGCGCCGGCTCCGCCGGAACAGTAGTCCGAGTCTTTTCCGGGTCGAAAGTTTTTCTGGCCGGCGCGAGGAATCAATAACTCCCAGCCTCGCGCGAGCACGAGAAGTCTATGTCCGTTGTCGATTCCTATCTCGTTGAAATTGGATGGCTCTTCTTCGGGGCCTGGAGCGTCCTCGTGGCTGCTTTCCTGGTCGCTGCCTTTGGGCGGGATTTCCTCGCGGCCCTGGCCGAACGTGGACACGCCAAGAGAAAAGATTCCTGCCCCGTTGCCGGCGCGCCCAGCGGGAAGTAGGGGCACTCGCTCCGCTCGCGCAGCGGACCCTTCGGTTTCGCTCCAACCAAAATCCCACTTGTCGCAAAACCGGCGAGAAGTGGGGCACCACATTCTCATTTTGGTTTGGTGGGCCGAAGACCCATAAATACCCAGTTAAGCTGCGTCCGCTCCTTGACGAACTAATCCTGCACCCTGCCTGTTAGAATCTCATCTACTGACCTGAATGTTTCCGAAGAAACTTCTTCCTCTGCTGCCGTATGTGAAACGCTACCGCTGGAGCTATGTGGCGGGAACGGTCTGCACGTTTCTGACCAACGGCATCTGGGTTCTTTTCCCTCTAGTCCTCGGCCATGCGGCACAAGCTCTAGAGAGCGGGGTCACCAGCCAGAAGTTGCTGCGCTACTCCGGCTTGCTGTTGGGAATCGCAATCACGAAAGGCATATTCCAGTTTCTCCAGCGCTGGATCGTGATCGGCATATCGCGCGACATCGAATTCGATCTGCGCAACGACCTCTTCGCGCATCTGGAGAGACTGTCCTATTCGTATTACCAGCGCCATCGCACTGGCGACATTATGGCCCGCGCCACCAACGATCTCAGCGCAGTCCGCAACCTGCTGGGACCTGCGATTATGTACACCGCCAACACGCTGGTGCTGACCGCGGGCGCGCTGGCGTTCATGATTTCGATCAGCCCCAAGCTCACGTTCTACACCTTTCTGCCGTTGCCCATCGCCAGCATTCTGATCCAATACTTCGGCCGCAAGATCCACGATCGTTTCGAACGAATTCAGGCGATGTTCTCCGACATTTCAGCGCGGGCACAGGAGAATTTTTCCGGAGTACGCCTGATCCGCGCCTACGTGCAGGAAGAAGCCGAGATCGAGGCTTTCGAACGGGAAAACCACGAATACATCCGCCGCAGCCTGATGCTGGTGCGGCTGATGGGCATGCTCTGGCCGACACTGCAGTTCATGCTGGGCTGCGCGGTCGTGCTGGTGCTCTGGCTGGGCGGACGCGAAGTGCTGTCGGGACTCAGCACCGTGACGTTGTCTTGGCACCCGGGCGTTTTGATTCCAGGAATTTCGCTTCCCGCAGTCACAGCCGTCATGCACCTTTCCGGCGCCATGGATGTGGGAGGATTTTTCTCGTTTTGCATGTACATTGTGCAGCTGACCTGGCCGGTAATCGCGCTGGGCTACGTAATTAATCTCTTTCAGCGCGGAACCGCTTCCCTGGCCCGTCTGAATGAGATCATGCTTGAGAAACCCCAGATCGAAGACGTAGCGGGAGCTCAGGATTGCGAGATTGAAGGCGAGATCGAGTTCCGTGGTCTCAACTTCGGTTACGACGAGAAGCAGGTTTTGCGCGACGTCAATCTGCGGATTCCCGCCGGCAGCAGCCTGGCGATCGTGGGACCTACCGGGTCGGGCAAGACAACGCTGGTCAACTTGATTCCGCGAATCTACGATGCGGAGCCGGGAACGGTGCTGATCGATGGCCGGCCGGTTCAAGAATTTTCTTTGGCGTCGTTGCGACGCAGCATTGGATTCGTTCCGCAGGAGACATTTCTTTTCAGTGACCGTATTCACGAAAACATCGCCCTCGGAGTGGAGTCCGCCGGGCGCGAGGACATTCACAACGCCGCCGAAGCGGCGAATATTGCCGAAGATATTGAGAGCTTTGCCGAGGGCTACGAGACTCTGGTCGGAGAACGCGGTGTCACGCTTTCCGGCGGTCAGAAACAGCGCACCGCCATCGCCCGCGCTCTGATTCGCAACCCACGAATTCTCATTCTCGATGATGCGCTGTCAAGCGTCGACACGCACACCGAAGACAAGATTCTGAATCATCTGCGCAACGTAATGCAGGGGCGCACCACGATTTTTATTTCGCATCGCGTCTCTACCGTGCGCAATGCCGACCGCATTGCCGTGTTGCACGGTGGGTACATCGTGGAACTGGGCACGCACGAGGAACTGCTGGCCCTGAACGGCTATTACAGCGACCTCTACAACAAGCAATTGCTGGAAGAAGAACTGGCGGAAGTCTAAGCAATTCCGTGAATTTCTACGGCAGAGGTCCCCACCTTTGCCGGAACCGGGCAAAGGTGGGGCACCCACATTTTGACCTCTCGCCCTGCATAATTGTTGACAATCTCTGGGACGGCCAAGTCTAGACTGAGTTCTTAACAACCACATGCTCCGTGTCGATCATCCGGAACTGCTCGATTCCGACGACTGTCCCGCGGAAGAAGTGGCGAAGTCCCTGCGCGACCTGAGCTCGATCAATCGGCGCTTCGGCGGAGTCGCCACCACACGCGCTCTCATTGAGGGCGTTGCTGCGACAACCGGCAGAAAGCATTTTTCCCTGCTGGAAGTTGCCGCCGGATTCGGCGAAGTTCCCAAGCTCGCAACCGAGCAACTGGCACGCCAGGGAATCGAACTCGAAGTCACTCTGCTCGACGCGAAACTCTCGCACTTGCTCCCGGGCAACCACTCCGTGGTGGCCGACGCGCTTGCGCTTCCCTTTCCTGATAATTCGTTTGATCTGGTCAGTTCGAGCTTATTCGTGCATCATTTGCCGCCGGCTGATGTGGTGCGCTTCGTCCGCGAAGGACTGCGCGTCTGCCGCTGCGCGTTGCTGATTAACGATCTCATCCGGCGCCCGCTACACCTGGCGTTGGTGTATGCCGGCTTTCCGCTGATGCACAGCCACATTTCGCGGCATGACGGAGTCGTTTCCGTGCGACGTGCCTATGTTCCGAAGGAAATGCGGCGAATGATCAGTTCGGTTTTTCCGAATGGCGCGGCGCCGCGAATTGAGCTCTCGCGGCACTTTCTCTTTCGCATGGGCGTGACTGCGTGGAAGGTATGAGTACCGAGTGCCATGTACCGAGTTGCGAGCATTGCAAGGTTTGGCTTTTCGGCTTTCGCCTCGGACCTGCAACTCAGGACTCGGGACTATCTCACCACCAGCACTTCCCTCACATTATCGCGGGCGAGAAAAAACTTGATCGAGGCGAAATCGCGGAACAGCGTCTCAATGTGGCGGTTGTTAAAGACGCGTTGCAGCCGGAATCCCTCGGTGATCGCCGTGTGAACGGCGCCAGTCGGGCCGCGGCGCGCTTCCCGGCGCATCACGATGCGCTGCATCTCGAGAATATCTTTCCCGATGATGTGGAAGCGGAAGCAGGGCGAGTCCGGTCCGGCATCTTTCGTATGAAAGAACGCCAGCAGCATTCCCTGCGGCTTGAGCACCGACCACAGGCGTCCCATGACCGGGCGCACCAGACTTTCGTCGAGGTAATCGGGCAGATTCCAGCAGAGCACCACGTCGAAGTGTGCTGCCGGATAGAGGAGATTGTCGGCAAGAAATTTGCGGCTGTCGAGAACAACCTTGCCTTCTTCGTCTTTCGTGACGAGGGCCGGATCGGTTGATGCGACCAGCAGATCTTCGCTGTATATCTTATGGCCGCGTTCGGTGAAGAAACGGATATTGGCGGGCGAAGTGGACCCCAGATCGAGCACGCACAGCGGCGTCTCGCTGTCCCACAAACGCGCGAGCTCCCCCAAGCCGCTGGACCGCCGTGTCAACTTCTGCGCTGACGGCGGCGTTTCCGCCTGCGCTCCACCCGATGAACCGCGAAAGAGCTTCATGAAATTCTGTGTGACAGAGGCCATCCAGCGATCCTGCCGCTGCAGGCTTCCGAGGGCCCCTGCCCTACGAAACCGCGTAGGGTGGGCCACCCAAGGATGAGATCACTTTCCCGCGGCTTTCTCCGCCTTGCCCTGGATGTCGACTTTCCCCTTCAGGTAGGCGCCTTCCTCGATCGAAATCCGCTGGGTGACGATATCGCCGGAGACCACGGCCGATTTCCGCAGGTCAACGCGATCGCTGGCCTGCACGTTGCCCTCGAGCTTACCCTGGACCACAATGCCCTTGGCCTCAATGCTGGCTTTGATCTGACCATTGGGACCGACGGTCAGGCTGTGATTTTTCAGCGCGATGCTGCCCTCGACCTGGCCATCGACGTACAGGTCTTCGCTGCCCGACAATTCACCCTTGATCACGACGGATTTACCGATCTGCGCCAAATTCGCTGACACGGGAGCGCTCATACGTGTTCTCCTTGAGGAAGCGGGATGCTGCACTGCCATCAAACGCGGGAATCAGGTAGCAGACGGCCGCATCGCTGCCACGACTATACCCAACCCTGCACGCACGCGGCAAGCAGCGGCGGCGAGAAAAAACTGGAACTGACGGCGCCTGCACCGAAGTTGCTACACTATCTCTTAAGATGAAACCCTTCGGGGGAACGACGAGCGGCCTGGCGCGGGGTAGCCTTGACCGCAATCACGCTTTTCAGCTTAGTTCTCACTCTCAGCGCGCAGGAGTCAGCCCAACCTGCGATATCGGCCGACGAACTGATGCGGCTGGCCGTGCAGAACGAGGTCGCAGCCGCCAACCGCACTTCCCCCAAGCACATGTTCCGTTCGCGCAAGACTGGGCCCAAACAATCGCAGACGCATCTCTATGTGGAGACCACTCAGGCCATGGCGGGAATGCTCATCGCTACCGATGGTCATCCGCTGACTGCCGAGCAGAAAAAATCCGAGATGAATCGGCTGAACGCGCTCATTTCAAACCCGGACGCGCTCCGCCGGAAGCGAACTCGCGAAAAAGATGACTCCGAACATTCTCTGCGCATCCTCAAAGCTCTGCCTGACGCCTTCCGTTATGAGTATGCTGGCTCAGAAGAAGGAACGGCGCAAATCGGAGGCGTGGGTGCGCAACTGGTTCGATTGAAATTCACCCCCAACCCTTCGTATGCTCCGCCCACACACGTCGAGCAGGTGCTGGCGGGAATGCAAGGATCGGTGGCGATCGATCTCAACCAGCATCGTATCGCGGCCATCGACGGCACGCTGTTTAAAGACGTTACATTTGGATGGGGAATTATCGGGCGCCTCGACAAAGGCGGCCACTTCCTCGTCTTGCAGGCCGATGTAGGTAGTGGGTCGTGGGAGATTACCCAGATGAATTTGGACTTTACGGGCAAAGTCCTGATCTTCAAGAATCTGAATTTCGTCTCGAATGAAGTGTTCAGCGACTTCCAGCCCGTGCCCAGCGATACCTCCTTTGCCCAGGGAGTGGAATTGTTGAAGGTGGAAGAGCAAAGACTTGCGCAGGGCGGGTTCCCTAGCTTCGACAAGAAAAACGCCGATTAGGCTTACTGTGCGCGGTAGGTTTCCTTGCGCACCGTCAATTTCTCAATGAGATCGTTCTTGACCCGATATCCAGTGCCGGGCGCGCTGCTGATAGCGATCATTCCTTGCGGCGAGACTTCTATTTCCGGATCCACGATATCTTCCTTCCAGTAGCGCTTGGAAGCGGACACATCCCCGGGCAGGCTGAAATTCGACAGCGTAGACAGGGCAATGTTCTGGGCGCGTCCGATGCCGGCTTCGAGCATGCCTCCGCACCAGACCGGAATGTTGTGCGACTGGCAGACATCGTGAATCTTGAGAGCCTCGGTGAACCCGCCAACTCGCCCGACTTTGATGTTCACAATGCGGCAGGCTCGGCTTTCCGCAGCGAATGCGGCGCTGCGTGCATTGACGATCGATTCGTCGAGGCAGATCGACGTGCGCAGTTCTTTCTGCAGGCGAGCGTGATAGTAGATGTCGTCATCCCAGAGGGGCTGCTCGATCATCAGCAGGTTGAACTGCTCGAACTTGCGCAGATGCTCGAGATGATCGAGCGTGTAGGCGGAATTGGCGTCGCAACTGAGGGTGATGTCGGCCCAGCGCGAGCGGATGCGCTCCAGAACATTCACATCCCAGCCCGGCTTCACTTTCACCTTAATGCGGCGATAACCGGCGGCCAGTTCGGTTTGAATCTTCTCCAACAATTCTTCGACGGAATCCTGAATTCCGATGGAAACCCCGCAGGCAATTTCCCGCCGCGTGCCGCCTAGCAACTTCCACAGCGGCTGCTGCTTCTGAACCGACTCCAGCTCCCAGACTGCATTCTCCAAAGCAGCTTTGGCCATGCGGTGAGCGCGGATTTTCGCAACTAGAGACGGGCACTCGCGGCCCGACGCCACGTTCTTTCCCAGCAGGGCCGGAATCAGGTATGTCGTGAACGTTGGCCATGCGCTGTCAATCCATTCGCTGCTGTAGAAGGGATTCTCGCCGACCACGCTCTCACTCCATCCCTCGGCACCCCCACTGTGAACGGTGAGCAGCAGAATGCGGCGGTCGTAGGTGCGCCCAAAACTCGTCTCAAAAAAATGGACGAGCGGCATGCGAATCTCGCGTAACGTGATGGCTTCAATTTTCATGGTTCCAAAGTTAAATATTCACCTCGGAGACACGGAGGAAAAACGAACTGATTCAAGAAATGCAAAATTAGCGTAAGAACATCGGCGGCGCCTTTCGTGGCCCTGCTCGCCGCTCTTCCTCAGTGTCTCTGTGCCTCCGTGGTGAACAATATTGCAAAGATCAGGGCTGGGACGCATAGGACCACGGCTCCTCCCAGTGGCCAAGCAGAAATCTTCCGTTTCCCTGCGCGTCGCGCTCGTAGCCGAGCACGGCCAGTCCCTTGGAAAAATTCTGCAAAAATTCTCCCCGATTGCGCTCCTGCACGGCTTTGGCCTTCGCGCGCGTGTCAGGCGCTGCTTTCCACTCGTAAATCTGCGCCGGCACTTCAATGGCAGCTTCACAGTCAAATGGCGGATGCGTGCCGGCTTTGAGCAATCTTTCTACCCGCTTCGATTTCAGCCACCACTCGGCGATCAACCGATCACTGGGCAACCCGCCCTGCAGGGGAGATGATGTAATGCCGTACTGGTTAATGTTATACCGGCGCACAATAGCTCCCAGCTTTTCGATGTTGAGATAGGCGTTCTTGATTTCGAGCGGATCAAAAGTCCACTCAATCAGTTCGATCCCGCGCGCCAGCGCGTCCTCGCGCTGAAACAGTTTCAATCGCCGGCCCAGGCCGTGATTGCGATAATCCTTGCGTACTGCCAGCATGTGCGAATGGAGATAAAGATGCCCGGAGCGCGTGCCGGGGATCGCGAGCGCGAAGCCGACCATCACGTCGCGCTCGAACGCACCCATGACCTGCCCGCCGACTTTTTCCGCTACGACAAACATGCGCAGCGGCACGAGTTCGGCATCAGAAAAATTCCACACCTCCTTCTGTAGAGCGACGCAAGCACGCAACTCTTCAACACCGTGGCACGGCCGGATCACGATCGCGTCGCCGCTCACGCGCTCTCCTCGCGTGGTGACTCATGGGCTCGTTTTTCCTCCGCTTTCGCTTGCTGCCAAAGCAATTCCAATTCGTCCATCGAAGCCTGATCGGCGGAACGTCCGCCCTCGCGCAATCGCTCCTCCATCCACTCAAAGCGGCGTCGGAACTTGCGGTTCGTCTTGCGCAGCGCTGACTCCCCATCAACAGACAGGTACCGCGCGATGTTCACGAGCACGAAAAACAGATCCCCAACTTCCTCTTCCAGCTTCGCTTGCAGCTCTTCTGGGATGACAGTTCGCCCCGATCCCGCCATGCCCCGACCCTGCGGACGCGGTCCAGGCGCCGGAAATTCATTCAGGTGCAGGCGAAGCTCGCCGGTTTCTTCCTGCAATTTTTCGAACAAGCCTTCAATATTTGGCCAGTCAAATCCGGCCTGCGCCGCCCGCGAACTTAGCTTTGCGGCTTCGAGCAACGCCGGCGCGGCTGACGATACGCCCGCCAGAATCGAGCGTCGTTCCTTTTCGGCCTGCTGTCCCGCCGCTTCCCTTCGCCTTTTCTCCTCGACCTTCAGCACCTCCCAGTTGCGTTTCACTTCGGCAGAAGTATCGGCTTTCACGTCCCCAAACACATGAGGATGGCGGTGAATCAGTTTGCTCGAGAGCCGGTCGAGAACATCATCGATCGAAAACGATCCCTGCTCTTTCGCCATCTCGGCATAAAAGAGCACCTGCAGCAGCAGATCGCCCAGCTCACCGGCCAACTCGGGCCAGTCGCGATTGTCGATCGCTTCCAGAACTTCGTAGGTTTCTTCCAAAGTGTAAGGCTTGATGGAATCAAATGTCTGCTCGCGGTCCCACGGACACCCCCCAGGTGCTCGCAGGCGCTCCATGATGGCGACCGCGTTTTCGAAACGTTCCCCTGTGTTGGACATGAACGAATAAATGTAACTGAGCTAGCGCAGAACAAGCAACGATGCGACCCAGTGCACCTTCCGCAGGGACCTGCTTGTTTGCAAACTCTGGTAAGCTGGCTGCAAGTTACCTTCGACATCGCTTCGAACACGCACGGTAGGACAATGGCCATCGCGCACATGGCCTCTCGTCACCTTCATCTTGCCCCGGCTGCAGTGCAGAATGGAGAATAACTTATCGGATCGCAGTCGCTACCGTTCGTGCTGCCTTCCAATTTGAAGCCATGGCATTAGCGATCAAGGCCCGCCCCTCCCTGGATGGCCAGCATTTTCATGTGGTCGTCATCGGGGGCGGTATCAACGGAGTCGCCCTGGCGCGAGAGTGTGCACGCGCAGGCAAGCGCACGCTTCTGGTCGAGCAAAATGATTTTGCTTCCGGCGTGACCAGCCGCGCGACCCGCATCATCCATGGTGGCTTGCGCTATCTCGAACACGGAGAACTTGATCTGGTCCGCGAGTCCATTCGCGAGCGCGAGCGGCTGTTGCGGGAGCGTTCCCACCTGGTGCATCCGCTGCAATTCCTCTTCCTGCTGAACGAGCACAGCCGTCGCAGTGCCTTGAAGGTGCGTGCCGGATTGTGGCTGTATGAACGCATTGCGGGCAAGAAACCCGGCAATCTCAGCGAAATGGAATTGAAGCGCGTAGAGCGCGCGCTCGATTCCGGCCACAAATGGACGATCCTCAACTTCGAAGACGCACAATGCGAGTTCCCCGAGCGCCTCGTAGCGGAGTGGCTCACCGAAGCCACCGAAATGGGGGCGGTGGCCCGCAATCATTGTGAAGTACTGGCGGTTGACGTGGTTCATGGCCGGGCTCGCGGCGTACTGTTGCGCGACCGCATTTCGGCGAAAGACGAGCGAGTCGATGCCGCCTGGATTTTCAACTGCACTGGCCCCTGGGCCGACCGCATCTGCCAACGCTCGGCGGTGCGCACCGCTAAGCCCATGGTGGGCGGCGTGCGCGGCTCTCACATCGTCCTTCCCCGATTTGCCGGTGCTCCCACTGCCGCGCTCTACACCGAAGCTAGCGATGGCCGGCCAGTCTTCGTCCTCCCTTGGAACGATCAAGTGCTGGTAGGCACGACCGAAGTGCCGGATTCAGGAGATCCCGGCAAGACTGTGCCCTCCGGCGAAGAAATCGAATACCTGTTGCGCACAGCCGCACAACTATTCCGGAAAGCAAAACTTTCCCCGCACGATATCAAGTACGCCTTCGCCGGAATTCGTCCTTTGCCGAACTCGCCCGGAAACAAGCCGTCTGCGATCACGCGACGGCATTCCCTTCACGATCACTCGGACGAGGGGGCCACGCGAATGATTTCCGTGATCGGCGGCAAGCTGACCACCGCGGCTTCGCTTGCGCGCGAATGCGCCCGGAAAATCGGAATCACCGTGGCCGAGCCCAAATCGATCGCGGTCGGTCCCGGCACTGCGCTCGATCCGCTGCTGAACGAGGAAGTTCTCGAAATCGCCCAAGCCGGCTCGGTCAGCGAGGAGACTGCTCGCGGATTGATGGAATGGCACGGCCAACGGGCCATCGAAATCGCCCGCATGGCCCTGGTGAGCGCCGATCTGCGGGCGCCCATCTGCCCACACACTTCCCACATCGTGGCCGAAGTAGTGGAAGCGTATCTGCGCGAGTCCGCGGTCAGTTTGGGCGATGTCCTGCTTCGCCGTGTGCCGGTGGCTCTCGGACCGTGCTGGTCGGAATCCTGCAGCCGCGAAGCCGCCTTACGGATCGGCACGGTCATGGGCTGGAATCAGCAAGCCTTGGGATCGAATCTCGAATCGTTCGAACTGGAACGTACTGCGTTCCTGCGCCGCCCAGCGCGCCAAAGCTCTACTTTCGAAGCCGCCGCCGACTGAGCGCTTCCTCAATCAGCCCAGCGTCGCGCTCAGCAGCTTCGTGTCGTCAGAGATAATCCCATCCACTCCCCAGGCAGCCAATCGTTCCATCTGCCGCGGTCGATTCACGGTCCACACCAGCACTCGCCGGTTCGAATCGTGCAGTTCACAGATCAGATCACGTCGCACAATCTTATGATGCGGAATCACGTACTGGACGGGGAGTCTGGACCAACACTCGAGCTGCCTCTTCGTCTCGCAAATCAGGCCGAGAGGCAAATCCGCAT
>JASHQK010000194.1 GCA_030039195.1 Candidatus Sulfotelmatobacter sp. | reverse complement strand
TTGCGCTCGCCGCCGTAAAGAAGATCTGCGAGTGCGAGTGCGGTTTCGGTTTTGCCGACGCCGCTTGGCCCGACCAGCATGAAAACGCCGATCGGTTTGTTGGGATCGTCAAGCCGGGCGCGCGCGGTCGAGATTCGCTGGCTGATGATTTCCAGAGCGTGCATTTGTCCAATCACGCGCTGGCCCAAAAAAGTCGGCAGAGACAGCACCGTGGAGATTTCGTCCTTCATCATCTTGCCGACGGGAATGCCTGTCCACGCGGAGATCACTTCACCAACGATTTGGGCATCGACTGCGACGCGGATCATTGGCGATTCGCCCTGAAGCGCGGCGAGATCGGTTTCCGCCTGCGCCAGTTGAGCACGCATGGTGGCAGGATCGGCCGTCTTGGGAGCTTCTTCCACGGCAGTTGCTGTCGACGCCGTCTCCGCAGATGCTGTTGCGAGCGCAGTAGGCGCGCCTGCATCGGCGGCCACACCTGGTATCTCGGTCGCACTGCGGGCGGTTGCACCGTCGCCCGCGCCGACGAGATTGCCATTGCCGGAAGCAAGAGCGCTTTCGAGTTGCCCCCGCAAATCCCGGATGGTCGTCACCAGTTCGCGCTCTTTTTCAAAACGCGTCCGCAGACTTGCGAGGCCCGATTCAATCTCCGCACTCTTGGCTGCGATCTCCTGCAACCGCTCGCGATGATCCGCGCCGACCGCCGATTCTCGCTCCAGTATCCGTTTCTGAACGGCGAGATCATCGAGCTGGCGTACGCTGTCTTCAATCGCAGGCGGAGTCGCGCTTTGTCCGAGAGCCAGCCGTGCGCACGCGGTATCGAGCACGCTTACCGCTTTGTCGGGCAGTTGCCGTCCGGCGAGATAGCGATGCGAGAGATGAACGGCTGAAGTCAATCCTTCATCGAGGATGCGAACTTTGTGATGTTTCTCAAGCGACGGGACGATGCCGCGCAGCATGGTCATGCATTGCGTTTCGATCGGTTCCTCGACTTTTACGACCTGGAAACGGCGCGCCAGCGCGGGATCTTTTTCAAAATATTTCTTGTACTCCGACCAGGTTGTCGCGGCGATGGTGCGCAATTCTCCACGTGCTAAGGCGGGTTTGAGAAGATTGGCAGCATCTCCCTGGCCGGCTTGTCCACCAGCCCCGATCATGGTGTGCGCTTCGTCGATGAACAATATGATCGGGATCGGAGACGCTTTGACCTCTTCAATCAGGCCTTTCAGGCGATTCTCGAATTCGCCTTTGATTCCTGCGCCGGCCTGCAAGAGCGCCAGATCCAGGGTTCGAACTACGACATTTCGCAGCGGAGGTGGTACATCACCCTGTGCGACTCGCAGCGCGAAACCTTCGACGACCGCCGTTTTTCCAACGCCAGCCTCACCAGTGAGAATGGGATTATTCTGCCGGCGCCGCATCAGAATGTCGACCACTTGTCGAATTTCGAAATCGCGACCTAGCACAGGGTCGATCTTTCCAGTCTTTGCCTTCTCGGTGAGGTTGATGGTGAATTGGTCGAGATTCGGAGTTTTCCCGCCGGGCCGCAGTCCGGCCGACGGCGCGCCAGGCGCCGTTGCTGCGGCAGACGCAGTTTGAGTTTCTTCATTCGAGTTCGCGACAATCGACGGAAAATCCTTACGCAGCGCATCAGGCTGGATCTTCTGAAATTCGCGGCTTACTTCGCGCATCAGGCGCGAGAGATCGTCGTTGGTCGCCAGGGCGATGATCGTAAAGCCAGTGCGGATCTGTCCTGCGCTGTAGTCGATCGAGCCCAAGGTCCAAGCTTCAAGTAGCATTTTGACCAACGTCGGACTCAGCGCGGGCGTGCGGGCATTCCCGGATTTCAGCTTGTCGAGGGCCCGCGACATTTCGCCGGAAAATCTTGATGTGTCGATTTCGAAATGCTTGAAGATGGCGGCGAGGTCGTTATCGGTCGAATCGAGAAGCTTTGTCAGATAGTGTTCGATTTCGATGTCGTAATGCGTACGCGCCAGACACAAACCTGCTGCTGCCTCCAGCGCGCTCCGGGTTGAGTCATTCAGCTTGCCGATCAGAGACTTGAGATTCATATCGTCCCCCTTCTGCTTCATCGAGTGCGAGCACGGTGTCGTCGGGGTTGCGGTTGAAGGGTGCGGACTTCACCCACGAAACCCATCCTAATTGCGGCCCGGAAATGCCCTCGGCGCCCAACGTGCACGCCGGAACCTGTTCGCGTTCCAGAATCAATTTCACTTCGAAATCCCATTCATCGTTGGAGAAGAACCGTAGCCAGGCCCGAAGGGGATCATACGATTTCCCCTCAGGTAGGAAATCGGCATACCTGTCGAGGCTGAGCGGCCCCAGAACCACCCGAACCCTGGATTGCTGATTCCAGACTTCATCGCCGACGACGGCGCCAAGCCCAAGCTCTTCACTCGCGCTCTTTGTATCATCGAGTCGACACTGCGTCTCGGCATCAAGGCGGCACCAACCGCCGGCGAACTGCTCGATCGCGACCGGGACGGCGAAATAATCAGCGAGAATCTGCCGCAAAGCTTGCGCTGAGCGCGGCTTTTGCGCCAGAAGTCCAGAGTAATAAATCAGGCTGTCGTCAGAGATGGCCTGCCGATCCCGCAACCCTTCCGTGCCGAGTCCAATGAGGCTGAGCAGATGACGCGAAAACAAGTCGCGCTCGCCGTGTTCACAGGCAACGTCAAAGCGATACTTTCTCCAGGCCCGGTAGAAGAGCGAGATGATGCGATGATTGAAGAGGTCGAAAAAATCGCGCAGGGAAGTGTCCGCAGCCCGCTGCCGTTCGATGATCAGCGAGGTATACGGATTGGGCAGAACACCTTCCGGCCCTTGCAGGCCCATGAAATTCACGGTCATTTGCACCGGGGCGTTCCCGCGCCACTCCATGCCTTGAATCTGGCTGGCGGGAAAAGCCAGGGAGGGATGCGCGGCAAAACGCGCAACTTCTTTTTCGGGCTGAGCGAACTTGCCGACGGAAGTGCGGTCCGGCAAGAACCGTTCCAGCAGACGTACCGCCTGAAAGAATTCGAAGGAGAAAGGCTCGCGGCGCAGCTTCTCTTCGATCTCCGACGGCACAGTTTCTGCTGCCGCGCTTTCCAACGCGGCTAGATCAGAATGGATTGTCCGGCTCTCGGTGCCCACTCTTCCAACGGCTCCTTTCGTTGCCGGCTGCGCGCCATCAGCTGGCTGAAACTGTTCACCGACGCGTATAGACCGAGAAATTTTTCGAGCACACTGGCAAACAGATATGCTCCTCCTCCGCTGAACTGCTCTTCATCGAATTCGATTTCGACCCGCGTGCCACGGGCAAATCCCACGCCATGTTCGGAGATCACACGCGTGAAGTGACGGCGCGCATCCACGGCGCTGATTCCGCTGATCTGCTTCTTGATGTCCGGCGAATCGGAAAAATCATAAAGCTCCAGAATCTTCTGCAGCGCCGGCTTCCCGTCACTCACGATCGAAAGATAGTTCAACGAAAGATGCGAGACCAGGCACCACAATGTCTTGCCATCGAGCGGAGGCCGCAAAGTCCGGGTAGGCTTGTGTAGCGCGACAATACGCTTGATGGCGGCGGCGCCTGTCATTTCGAAATCTCCCGCCTCGCTGCCAAAGGGCAGACGAGCCACCAGATCCCGATTCGTGCATGTGCAACGTACCGTGACGGTGTCGTAATCGAGTTCCATCGGGCGCGCCGACAGATCAACCAGAGACAGAAAAACATCGGTTCCCTCGTCTCCTTTTCGATTGGAAATCGAGCGAGTGATGTACCAGTAGGCGGGAGTGGTTCCTTGCACTGCGTGGCGCTCTGAGTAGAGCGGGTGATACGTGATCGTCTCGTGCGTTTCGGCGTCCGTCGAGACGACTTCGTCGACCGAGTAGATTTCCATGGTCTGCCGTCGCCGTGCATCCGGAACAATGGGGTATTGATAACGGGTTTGGTCGACCAATATTGGTTCGGCGGCCTGCGGAAACAAATTGATGATCGGCGTGCATCCCAAGCGCAAGGTTTTTTCGGTTACTGCAACTTCGAGCCGCTGATGCCGGCCGTCCTGCTCAAAAGACGAGATCAGAAAGAGAATTTCGGCTTGCGAGGTGAATCCCGCTTTGCGCAGTTCCGACAATCCCGCAAGACTCATGAAAAAAAATTTATCTGGAAACGCGAAATACTCCTGCAAAAGGCGGTATCCAACAAACGATCGGCGAGGATAGGGGAGGACGTCTTCATCCTCGCTGAAACCGCCGGGCGTGAGATTGCGCACCGGCAGTTCGCGTACCGGAGCCTTCGGGTTCGCAGGATCGCGCACTAGGATGCGCACGCAATTTCGGCACAACAATTCATACAGCGAATGCACCACCGCGCTTTCGCCGTTTAAATAAAACGTGAGCGTTTCGAGATCCAACTTCTCGAATGAGACATCCGGGAAGCATTCGAGTTCCATCCGCAGGACCGCGGCCTCGTTTGTACGCAGAGCCGGACGAAGGCGATCGGGGGTCATCCATTGCGCCTGCGAAACCTTGCACGGCTCGAGCGTCACGTCATAAGAGGTGCGAAACTTGCACGGAACACCTTCCACGGGCCGCGAATAAAGAACCGTACCCTTCGGAATTTTCAAACTGCTGGTAAGCTTGCCCGCTTCTGGATCGGTATGAAATTGCGCCACCGTCATCGAGGGCACCGGCCGCAGGTAGTGCGGATAAAGAATGTTGAGCAGCGCCTCGGTGATCTGCGGAAAATCGTCGTCGATGCGCAAATGAACCCGCGCGGCCAGCAGCGCGAACGCCTCTAAAATGCGCTCCACGTGCGGATCTTCGCAACGGTCAGGCTCGAGCAGCAGGCGTGAGGCGATCTTCGGATATTTGTCGGCGAACTCAGCTCCGATCTGGCGCAAGAACGTGAGTTCGCTCTCGTAGTAATTCCGCAGCTCATTGCGCAAGGTCGGCCCCCTTGATTTGGTACTCACCTTTGCCCAGTTCAAGAACGGTATCGAAGCGCACCGGTTCCGGCGCCGGATCCATGCACAGCAATCCCTCAATCACGAATTTCAATGTTCGATAGCTGCCTTCGACCACTTCCATTCTGACCCGCGCGCGTTTCAGGCGAGGCTCGAACAATGCGATCGCAGATTCCATTTCTCGCACCAGATCGCTGTGATCGCGGGTCGACAATACCCATTTGGAAGATATGTCCTCGAATCCGTAGTGGTAGACCGAACGTAGGGTTTCACGCGCTGAGTCGGGTGCGGGATCGATGGTCTTGCGCGTGTTCAGCAGCCATTCCAGATCGCGTTTCAAAGCCAGCTTGAGTTCGCGCAGGGACTGTGCGCGCGTGAGTGGGACTTCCGAGTGGTTCTCCGGGTCGCGATCGATGAGCCGGTCCAGAACCGACAGCGTGACCGGTCCGGTGGCATCTCGCCTGGGCATGGGCTATTTTCCGTCTCCCAACGCCTGCGCCGGATCGAGCCGGCAGATGCGCTCGAATATTTTCTGTTGTTGCGCTTTGTCGGCTTGAATCTTCGTGCTCATCTTCATCAGAGTGGCGAGAGCGCTCGCCACCAGCCCAGGATCTTCCCACTCGTCCAGCTTGTGCGTCTCAATCGCGGCCGCGAGATCGTCAAGAATGGGTTGCGCCACGTTGGCCTTGTTCGTGGACGCGCAAATTTCGATCAGTTGCATGCGGCGACGAAAACGCTCCCGTCCCGAGCGCTTGCGCGCAATATCCTGCTGCAGGATTTCAAAGGCCTTGCGCTCCTGACCTTCTCGCAACGCCCGCAGTGCTGACACATAGGCGTCGGTCGGCTGTCCAGGCCAGCGCGACCCGAGTCCGTTGGATCCGTTTGCGCTTCGCGCACTCGCTTCGGGAGTTGGAGCCGCCGCCGGAACCTCCAGGCTCAGAGTAGCGAGCCAGGCACGCGTGTCGCTATTGGCAGCCGGCGTGTCGTCCATCAGCGTGGCCTCGAGCAGTTGCGGGATGTCGGCGATTAGTGTCTTCAACTCGGATCGGATCGCCTTGGCAACGGCCTCGTAACCGCTGCCCAGTCCGTCGCACGCCTCGATCACAAATCGCTGCAGATCGAGCCACGCGCGGCTGCACGGAAGCGCCATCGCACTTTCCGCCGCTTCGAGCAGTTGATCGTATTTCTTGTCGAGCAAGAGGCGTTTCAAGTGCCGCCGCAGTTCCGTGGGCGGGGCTTCCAGCTTAGTGGGATCGGACAGATCGATGGCAGCCCTCAGCTCTCCCCACCGCAGCCCGCGCAGCATCAGATACGAGGCGGGGCTCTGCGGTTCGAGACGCCGCAGATACGCCGCCGCTTCTGCGATCTTGCGGATCGCATCCATTCGCTCCGGAGGTTCGGACGAATTCTCAATCGAGATCAGAACACCGGTGCGGACCTGAGCAGCACCGGAACCAGTTGCATCGCCACCCGCGGCCCCCGCCTCCGCGGCCGGAACTGCTTCGACAGGATCCGGTTCTTTTTCGCGTTTTTTCTGCAGCAGGGTGTGAATCAGGTGGCGCTCGGCTTCGAGCGTCGATTGCAGAGGGCCGAAGGATGGTCCCTCATTGCCGAATTTCTCGTCGCAAGCTTTCTTCAGTTGCCCTAGCGTTTGCAGGCAGGCGTCGAGATCCTGCTCGGATTGCAAATAGAACTTCTTCGGAGTTTCTTCAAACGCTTTGTCAAAGGCTTCGGGAGTGAGCTTGCCTTCTTTGATCGATTGGGCGCGGTTCTTCTTCGCCTCGTCAGTCTTGGCCTGGTCCTCGTAGCCAAGCGTCCGCGACTGCTGGTAGTCGAGCAGGTTATAACGCACCTTCTCGACGACCGGGACAAGCTTCAGCGCGATGTCGAGCTTTGTTCCCACAAATCCCAACGGAGCTCCTCGGGACTCAGCATCTCCATCCTCGATTTCCGGGTAAAGCGCGTCCCAGAACTTACTCACCAGGCCAAGACACAGCCCCAGCCCATCCTTCAGCCCGGAGAATCCCCTTTGCTTGAGGGACGCTTCTGTAAACCAGGCCGCTAGCTGCAGATCTTTCGTCTTGTTCGTCAGCAGATCTGTGGTTAGCTTGACGACCTGCGCGTTGTCGGCGACCTTGCGATCCTGCTCCGTCATGCCTGGCGGAGGTTGCGCTTCTTCGCGCCGCGCTTCTTTGATTTTGTCGAAGACCGGATCGTAGCGCAGGTTCGCACCGCTCGGACTGGGACCTTCGATGGGATTCAGCAGATCGTCGGGAAGAGGCATGGTAGGTCAGGCGGCCACTGAGGCTTGATTGAACTCGAGCGAACGTAATTCAAGAAATGAAATCTCATCATCGTCGACCAGCCACATCTTCTGGCCAAACGGAACTTGATATTCATATCCTTCCGGTTTTTCCCACACCGTCATGCGACCGAGCCGAACAGACTCATCGGGATGACGCCACGAGAAAGGCGCGAGGACCGGAAGCAGAACTTCACCCAGTTCGGTTCCTTTGAACGCCGGAGTGGTGCGCACGGCTGCCGGCGTCCACAAAAGATCTCGTAAACGCCGGGGAGGCGGAATCTGGATCGAAGCCACATGCTCCAGGGGCAGCAACAAATAATTCCCTGCGGCGAACAGCTCCAACCGGGCGCCGGTTCGGGGATCTGCGTCGGCAATGGATGAAAATTGCTTGCCATTCACGATACAGGCGCGATCAGCGGCATCTTCTCGCGCACCAGGAAGTTCGCCGCGCTCAAATAAATCGTGACGCTGGCGCTCCGCGTAGAGTGCGCTGCGATAAAGCAGAACGCCCAACTCGCTGTCTGGCCCGGCTTGAGCCAGCACTTCCAGTTGCTTGTCGGCGCGGTCATATTCACCCGCGAAGCAGAGAAGCTCAAATAGGAATGTGCGGCGCCGCGCGTCCGTCGGATTATCCCGCAGTTCAGCGCTCAACGCTTTGATGGCATCCGTTAATCGGCCCGCTCGGTACAACTCTTGGGGATTCATGTTCTCGCACCGACCGTCAAGCGACTACTTACCAACAACTATCGGAGGCATCCCCAGCCCGACCGGTACCGCGCTCTGGAGATGCCTCCGTATTTCAAATTGGCAAAACAACGCCCCTGGCTCTACGACTGTGCCACCTGAGCGATGTCGTAGGTTGCGGAACCCGCCAGCGAAACTGCGCCACTGGAAGTGTCCTGTGTGTAGTACTGATACTCGACCTTCTCGTAGGCGATGCTCATGCTCTGCGAGGGCTTGCCCTGCGCTCCACCACCGATGCTGTCGCTCGTGATGTAGCAATTGCTCATGATCACCGTCAGATAAGTGTAGGGGTTCGTCCCACCGCCGGACTCGCGCAGCGAGAACGTGCATGTGGCGATGTGCTGACCAGTGTAGAGTGCCTTGAGAATCTGATAGCTCGCCTGATCCACGGCAAAGGTGCAAGAGAAGTCGGAAAGCGAGCACTTGCCTGCAGACAGACCCTTTCCCCCGACATCGGCGGGGTTGGAAGCGCCAAACGAAAAGCTGTCGAGCTCAATGTTGTTGGTCATCCCTTGGGCCTGGGATTCCCCGGTGATTCCATCGATCAAAAGATACGCATCACTTGCCATTGCAATTCCTCCTCATCAAGACAATTCAGATGCAAGAACCCTCAGGCTCTTGTTTAAAACCGGTACAGGTCATGCTTTCGCGGCAGCCGGCAGTTCTGCCACCAGCCGAAGCGATACATTGAGTTCGTCCAGTTGGAAGTGCGGCCGCAGATAAGCAATCGCGCGGTATACGCCGGGTTTGCCCTTGACCTCTTCCACATCCACTCGCGCCTCGCGCAGTGGGAACTTGGCCTTGGTTGCAGCATTGGCCTTGTCGTCTTGCGTGACATACTTTCCCATCCAGCGGTTCAGATAGCGCCAGCAATCATCGCGTGACATGAAGCCACCGATCTTGTCGCGCATCATCGCCTTCAGATAATGCGCGAACCGGCATGTGGCCATCATGTATGGCAGCTGTGCAGAAAGACGCGCGTTCGCGGTCGCCGCATCGCTGTCATAAAGCTTCGGTTTGTTACACGACTGGATACTGAAGAAAGCTGCCTTATCCGTGCCTTTGCAATGCACCAGAGGCACCAGCCCCTGGTCCGCCAACTCCTTCTCCCGCCGGTCGGTGATGGCGATTTCGGTGGGACACTTCAGCGCCACATCGCCTTCGTCGGTGCGGAACGTGTGAGAGGGAAGCCCATCGACCAAGCCGCCGCCTTCGACGCCGCGAATGGCAACACACCATCCGTAGGTGGCAAATGCCTGCGTCATTTTCGAGGCCAGCGCGTAGGCCGCGTTGCCCCAGAGATATTTCCCATGATCCGTGCCGTCGACCCCTTCTTCGAAATTGAAGCCTTCAATCGGAGCCGTGTCTTTGCCGTAGGGCAGGCGCATGAGAATGCGCGGACAAGTCAGGCAGACATATTTCGAGTCTTCGCTCTCGCGGAACCCCTTCCACTTGGCGTATTCGGTGCTGTCGAAAATCTTGCCGATGTCGCGCGGTTGATCGAGAGCCGTGTAGCTCTCCATGTTCAACAGTTCAGGCGACGCTGCCGAGAGGAACGGTGCGTGTGCGGCCGAAGCTACTTGGGAGACTTTCTCCAGCAACTCCAAATCCTCAGGGTGCCGGCTAAACTCATAGTCGCCGACCAGCGCGCCAAATGGCTCGCCGCCGAAGATGCCATACTCTTCCTCGTAGACTTTCTTGAACATCGCGCTCTGATCGAACTCGGGCGCTCGCTGCAGATCGCGTAAGAGATCTTTCTTCGAGGCGTTGAGAATGCGGATCTTCAGTTGCGAACCGGTCTCGCTCTGGTCCAGCAGATACTTGAGCCCGCGCCAGGTCGATTCCAGTTTCTGGAACTGAGCGTTGTGCAGGATCTCGTTCAACTGAATCGAAATCAGATGGTCGATCTGGGCCACGCGCGCCGTAATCATCTGATCGGCATCGCGGCCCAGTGCCATGGAGCCTTCCAGCACCTGGGCAATGAATTCCTTGATCAGGCCCTTGCCGCGCTCGCGCGCGCTTGGATCTCCGAATCGTCCCTGTTCTACGATCTGCTCGAGCAGACTGCCTTCCTGTACCTGCTCTATGACCGCCGTTCCGCCAGCCGCTTTCTGGGTATCAGGCATTGGGTTCTCCCTTCTGGCCGACTTCGGCCTTCAGCTTGTCCAGTTTGTCAGTCTTGCTGACTGCGTCGAGCAAGGCATCGTCCAGCTTTTCGTTGGTTTGCAACGTGCCCTTCAAGTCGTTGAGGCGCGTCCGCAGATCGAGCAACTCCTTCAGCGGCTTTACCTGGCGCGCGACTTGCTCGGGCTCGAAGTCCTGCAGGCTCTTGAATTTAAGATCGACTCGGATCTGGCCTGCATTGGAATCCTCGCTCAACTTGTTCTCCACGGCGAACGACAGGTGAGGCTTCATGCTCTCCAATACGGAGTCGAAATTGTCGGGCGTCACTTCCACAAAGCGGCGCTCCTTGAGTTTGGGCAGGGGTTGTTCGGGCTGACCGGTAAAATCGCCGAGAACCCCCACAACAAACGGCAATTCTTTGACTTCGATCGCGCCGCCGGTTTCCACATCGTAGGTGATCTGAACCCGCGGCGGGCGCACGCGGTCCAACTTGTGCTGTGTGCTTGGTTTTGCCATACAATCTCCCGACCTCTTCGGATTTGTTCGAGGAAGTACCTTAGGTGTTTAAGTCCGATTTATTGCCGATCTGGGGAACGTACCGAGCAGAGGAGATTTTTTTGCTGGGCCCCTGGCCTTCCGTCGGTACGGATCGTGGTGCAGAAGTTAATCACATGCCATACGTGCAGTCAAGTACTCTTAACTTTTTTTTCGAGAAAAACCTCAATTCTGGGAATCCGAAACGTCTAGGATCGGGATTCTCAGAGCGCATTTAGGCTGCTTGCCATGGTCCGGCTAGAGGACGCGGCGGATCGGCAATCGATTGAAACCTCGCCACCCGCACCAAATCTCGATTCTTGAATGAGACCAGCGGCATAAGCCCCGCCTCGATCATTGCCTCAACTAAGTCTTCGGTGAGCAGGACTTCGGCACAAGGCTTCGCTTGGGATTCGCCATTGCTCATGTGCAGATGCAGTGGCAGTCGGTCGATTTCCGCGACGGTTCCGGGCCGCATTTGCCAGCCAGACTCGCTGAAGGACTCTCCGAGCAGCAGCGCGACCGCGAATGCAGGGTTACCCCACAGATAATCCTCGTGCGCCGGAGAGTCTGAGAACTCTTCAAAATCAAACGACTCCAACGGCGACGTTTTCTTTCCGTACGGCAGCCGAAGCAGAAACCGGGGAAGCGCCAATGCTAAGTACTCCGCTTCTGGACTGTGGCGCAGTTCTGCCCACCAGCTCGGAACCTCTTTCCAATCGCGAGAATGAGAGCCGGATTCCAGAGCAGTGCAGCCCAGCAGAGACGAACTGGCTTGTGCGATAAATGGCGCCCCTGCTCGCCGAGCAATCTGCGCCACCTTCGCCAGGAGCGCCGCGTCCTCGCTGTGATCGCCAAATCTGTAGTTGCCCACGATCATCGCCCAAGGTTCCGCGCCGGGCGTTTCGACGCTGCTTTCAACCAGCAACTGATAAACGCCCGTGTCGTGGAGATCGTTGGCTGAACCGAGATCGGCGGCCAGTTCCGCCTTCGAAATATCGATTAGGTAGACCTTCAGGTAAGAATTGGTTTCCAGTCGGCGAATCAGGAAGAAAGTGGCGCGCCAACCGGCTTCCAGCGTTTGAAACTCACGATTGTGCAGAATCGCGCGCATGAGTCCGCCAATGGCACGATCGATCACGGCGAGAATTTCCGGCTGGCGCGGATCAGGGGCGCTCTGCGAATGCTGGGCCGCCACCCGCTGTGCGAAGTCTCGAACTACGTCGGGCGGACCTTCGGGCGGACGCTGGGCCGCGCGAGATTCAGTCTCCGCGACCGTTTCCTCAAGCAAGCTGCCGGAAGCCAGTTCGGCGACCGAAGGCGCGATTACGGGCGGTTGCACGCTTCGCGGCGCCTGAACCGTCGCCGCATCGCGCGATGCCAGCCCT
The DNA here is from genome assembly GCA_030039195.1 of Candidatus Sulfotelmatobacter sp. GTDB lineage: Bacteria > Acidobacteriota > Terriglobia > Terriglobales > Acidobacteriaceae > Sulfotelmatobacter. The sequence goes on along the minus strand of JASHQK010000194.1, from coordinate 392 downwards.
AGCTCCCGCGCTGCTTCATCGAAGCTGGATGGATCTTCGAGTCTGCTGCGAAGTACGCGCAGGCTCTCAAACGCTTTAACCCGTTCGAAGATGCGATCGGGATGAAAATCATCAAGCTCCGCAAAATGCAGATTCAACGATCCGCCATCACCGAGAGGCAAGTTGAGTTCGACGCCGAATCGCGACAGCACCTCGTCGAAGTTATCCCGATCGACCTCGATGGGCCTGCGCTTGCCCACGGTGCTCACATCCGAGAGCCTTCGGTTTGTACGGCCGCTGAAGTCCCCTAGAATCGCGATGCGGAACGGTGTTTCCGCTTGCGGGTGCCCGCCGGAATCGTCTCCGCCTGCGCTCAGGTTGACGTTGCCGAAATCGAAGCGTTTGGCCACTGT
>JASHQK010000193.1 GCA_030039195.1 Candidatus Sulfotelmatobacter sp. | reverse complement strand
CCTTTGTTTCCGCTCTATTAGTCGGTATCGCCGTGCAAGCCCTGCCCTCAGAAATCGAAGTTTCGCGGAATGCCCTTCACGTAGTCGGGTGTATTCCTATGATTCCGGGTGGCTATGCAGCGAAGGCTCTCCTTGGGTTGTTCGCGATTGCGAGCGAAGCACACACCGGCTGCGACGAAGCGCTCATCTCAGCTATGGAGAACACCATACGTGTAGTGTTTACAGTAGGCGCTCTTGGGACCGGGCTTGCTGTCCCCATTCTTCTTCTGCAAACGCCATCCGCCCCATGCCACGCCACGTTGAGAGGCTGCGAGACGCGGACGGATACCTGGGGGGACGCCTTCAAGAGTCAAGGTCCACTCTTGTGATCATCAAACGAGGCATACATGTTCCATTCGTCAAGCAGCAACACCTCCCGGCGTTGTGCTGCTGACCTCGCCCTCATACTTCCTGAAGTTGTCCTGGAATAGCTGGAGCAGTTTCTGAGCGGTGGAGTCGTACGCAGCCTTATCAGCCCACGTCCGACGTGGTACGAGGATCTCGTCCGGCACACCGAGGCACTCAGGCACAATATCCACACCAAAGATCGGGTCCGGCCGTGTCCTTGCTCTTGCCAAAGTCCCATTGTGGATGGCGTCAATGATTGCCCGAGTGTGTGCTAACTGGATGCGTTTTCCAACTCCGTACGATCCACCGCTCCATCCGGTATTCACGAGCCATACGTGACTGTTGTGCTTCCTGATTTTCTCCGCTAATAGTTCGGCGTATTTCCTTGGATGCCAGACCAGGAACGGCCCTGCGAAACACGGAGAGAAGGTTGCGGTTGGTTCTTTGACTCCCACTTCCGTGCCTGCAACCTTCGCGGTATAGCCGCTCATGAAGTGATACATCGCTTGCTTAGGGCTGAGCGAGCTGACCGGTGGCAATACACCAAAAGCATCACAGGTCAGGAAAATGACGTCGGTGGGATGTCCCGCCATGCATGGGATCAGGCCATTCCCGATGAAGTTGATAGGATAAGCGCCCCGGGTATTCTCGGTGATGCTCGTGTCGGTGTAGTCGACGGTGTGGTCTTCTTCGAGAACGACATTCTCCAGAACGGCTCCGAATCGCAAAGCGGCGAAGATGTCCGGCTCCGATTCGCTCGTTAGGTTGATCGCCTTTGCGTAGCACCCGCCCTCAATATTAAAGATGCCATCGTCGCCCCAACAGTGCTCATCATCGCCTATTAAATAGCGCTTGGGATCCGCGGATAGCGTGGTCTTTCCCGTGCCACTCAACCCAAAAAGCAAAGAAGAACGTTTCGTTTGTTTGTCTGCAGTCGCGGAACAGTGCATCGAGAGAACGCCACGTTTCGGCGCGAAGAAGTTCGCTACCGTGAATGCGCCCTTCTTCATCTCGCCAGCGTACTCAGTCCCAAGAATCACCAATTCCCGATCTTCGAGATTGAGGCAGATGCAGGTCTTGGAACCCACTTCGGGCATCAGGCGATCCGCTGGAAATGTGCCGGCGTTGTAAATAACAAAATCCGGCTGCCCGAATGACGCCAGTTCTTCCGCCGTCGGACGTATGAGCATGGTGTGCATGAAGAGGGCGTGATAAGGCCTGGTACAAACGACCCGGACCTTGATCCTGTACTTCGGATCCCAGCCCGCGAAGCCATCAAAGCAGTAAAGCCTATCGCAGATGTTGAGGTAATCAAGCGCACGCTGGCGGACCGTTCTGTACGATTTTGGATCGATCGGGACGTTCGTTGTGCTCCACCAAACCTCTTTTTCAGACGAAGGATTTCTGACGATGCGCTTATCTTTGGGTGAACGACCTGTCTTTTCTCCGGAATAGGCAACCAGAGCGCCGTTGGCAGCAATGGTTGCCTCTTTCTCAAAACGGATGGCATGTTCGTACAGAACACTGGGAGGGAGGTTGCGGTAGATGTTGCTGGCAGTTAATTCTTGCATACTCAAATCGAATGAACTCATCGCCCTTCATCCTTTCGTTGCTCACACGTCGATCTGACCGCCTCGATGGACCTGTCTTTTCTTCTTCGTCGGCTGAGCGCTCCATGCCGAAGCAAGTATCATCAGACGTTGTTCTACGCGGCTGCTTTTGTTGCCGTAAGATTAGCTCCCATTCGGCTTGCACGCGGTTGGCCCCGATATCTTCACGCACTGACACGTTGGATTTTTTTCGCACCAGCAAATCTCCTCGTGAACTGTTGGTTCTGCCAGTTTCTTCGGGTTTGGGGCTCCGCCTAATTTATGGGAGGACAGGGGCGTCCGCCCGTGAAGGAGTCCTTTCAAAGTGTCAGAAGATCGAAATCCTGCAGTGAGCCCGTTGAGAGAAGAAGGGGAGAAACCCTTCGCGGAGCAATGGGAACAGGCCTGGCGTACGCACTGGGAAAAGACCGGATTCACTCCGTACGAACTCCCCGTGAGCAACTTAGCAGGGACTGGAGAACGCGAGTTCTTGATGCAGCCACGCACGTTGGATCACGAGCGCGCAAGGCTGAAACGAATCATGGGCGAGTTTGAGCATGGATTTCGCAGCCTGCACAAACTTGGTCCTGCGGTCACGGTGTTCGGGTCGGCGCGGTTCCGGCCTGACCATCCTTACTATGAACTGGGGAAACGGGTCGGGCGCAGACTGTCCGAAGCCGGATTTACTGTAATCACGGGCGGCGGTCCCGGGATCATGGAAGCGGCGAACCGTGGCGCACGTGAGGCCTGTGGGCCGTCTTATGGGCTGAACATCGTTCTTCCACACCAGCAGGAGCCCAATCCGTTTGTCGATGAGACTGTCGAGTTTCGGTACTTTTTCGTGCGCAAAGTCATGCTAGTGAAGTACTCGTGCGCATTCATCGTGCTTCCCGGCGGGCTCGGTACCCTCGACGAGCTATTTGGAAGCTGCAACGCTCCTGCAATGCGGGAAGGTCGGGCCTTTTCCCTTGATCATGGTGGGCCGCGAATTCTGGCAGGGCATGCGAGATTTCCTGCTGTTTATGGTCAAGGAAGGTGTTCTTGGGGCTGAAGAAGTCGGGTTCGCACGCATTACAGACTCGGCAGAAGAAGCAGTGGACTTGGTGCTTCGCAGCTTGCCTCCCGCGCTCAAGAATCGCCTGCTGCCCACCGAGACAGGAGTGGTATGAAAATCAGAATTGTTGGCCTCTGCCATCCAGCAGACGCGTCCTCTTCCGCGGCGTGCTCTCAAGAGCAGCCACGCGGTTCCGGACCACGTATCTGACTAAACTAGATTGCTCTTCGCGGCGAGAGAGCTTCTGGTACTCTACCGCCATAATGGTACATGTTCGCGAACTTCCGTTGAAAGCATTGAACGGGCACGTAACGCGATCAATCCACGGCACATTTTACGGCACTCCGGCCGAAACCACTAATGATGTGAGCGATTGAAAAGGATTTGGCTCAGCCCAAGCACTCGAACCCCGAGATGCTGATCCTCAACCGGCAACAGAGCTTGAAAGTGCAGCGTATGATGATGAGATCTTGTGCGAAGTGTCGTCTCCCCAGTTGTTAAACTCGAAGCGGGGATCAGAAACCCCGAAACGGTTGGGGAGGTCCAAAGGAAATCCGCTCTTGCAGGATATCCGCGTTTTGGTAGCAGATGACTTCGGGCCTTGGAGAGCCCTGGTTCGTCGAATTCTGGCCCGACGGAGGGGCCTGCAGATCGTGGGCGAAGCATGCGATGGGTTCGAAGCTATTCAGAAGGCTGCAAATCTACAGCCCGACCTTATTCTGCTGGATATCGCAATGCCCGGTCTGAACGGAATTGAGGCTGCTAGGAAGATACGCGAAGTTGCCGCCAATTCAAAGATACTATTCCTTAGCCAAGAATGTTCTCAGGAGATTGCGCAAGAGGCCGTCGATGCAGGTGCACAAGGGTATGTGATCAAGACACGCGCGGAGACTCAACTACTGCCCACCGTAGAATCTGTTCTTGAAGGCAGGCCATTTTTTAGCCCTGGCCTGGAAGATTAGGATCATGCAGAGTCGCTAGGCTGCGAGGAGGTTCCCTTGAGCGCCTCTAATGCAGGTTTGGGAATCGTGAGTTCAAGAAAACCACATTCCAAGCAGACCATCGCCTTTTCGAGAATGTAGACTGGGTTGGAGCCTAGAATATTTCGTCCGGTCCGAACCAGAGAAATCTCTGCGCCAAATGTGGATCGATTCTCCGAGCCACATGATCTGCAAACCACAATTCCCCCCTTGTGGGCCACGCACATATCCCTGCATTCAGTCTGAGGGATTTACAACCAGTTGTGCTGCTCTGAGCGACCCGTTGTGCCAGAGCTCCGAAGTATTTCAAAAAGAAATTCCTGCCTCGGGTGGGCTGCTGAAGTTCACTCTTCATGTCCTGGTCCTCGAGATTATGGATTCGATACGGTCAATTTGCGGAGTGGCATCACGGGCGCTAGAGCGAGTGGTGAGGAGATTTAAGTCGCTTGCGTTACTGAGCTGCAGGACAGAGTTTCCGTGCCATAAGTCCTGTCTAGCTCTGTCAGAACTGCCAGTCCCACCGCGGCAGATCGTCATTTAGCATGCGACCGTGATCTGAACCAGCCCCATTCGTCCGCGACAAATCCGTGTTTCGTGCGGTCTCGGTGTTGGCGTATGTCCCTTCCACGTGAATTCATCACGAATTCCGAGGGAAGCGCAACTCCCGCAGTTGCGGCCTGATGGGAGCCGGTGCTCGCCACACTTCAGTTTGAACGTCGGATGACCGCCAGATCCACTGGCAGAAGGGGACCGGGAGGATAGGACAATGACAGCGACTGTGGGAAAGAAGACACCTGTCTCATATATCGAAACGAAAGAGCAACGACGGCTGAATGAGGCGCGTGAAACGGGAATTCCATGGAAGAAATGGGGGCCGTATCTGAGCGAACGGCAGTGGGGCACAGTCCGCGAGGATTACAGCGAGGACGGAAATGCGTGGGACTATTTCAGCCACGATCAATCGCGCTCTCGTGCTTACCGTTGGGGGGAGGACGGCCTGGCCGGCATCTCTGACGACAAACAGTTGTTATGCTTCACCGTCTCATTGTGGAATGGGAAAGATCCTATTTTGAAAGAGCGTCTGTTTGGCCTCACCAACAGCGAGGGAAATCATGGCGAGGATGTCAAGGAGTATTACTTCTATCTCGACAGCACTCCGACGCATTCGTACATGAAGTATCTCTACAAATATCCGCAGCAGGAGTTTCCCTACCGCGACCTGGTCGAGAGCAATCGGAAGCGTTCACGCGCCGAATTTGAATACGAGCTCCTGGACACGGGAGTATTCGATGCGGACCGCTACTTCGATGTTTTCGTCGAGTATGCGAAAGCCGACCCTGAAGACATCCTGATCAGAATAACCGTTCACAACCGCGGTCCCGAAAAGGCGGAACTACACCTGCTTCCAACCTTATGGTTTCGGAATACGTGGTCATGGAACCCCGGATCGGAGAAACCCTCCCTGCGTCAGATCGCAGATGCCACGGTCCTGGCGTCGCATGCCCAGCTAGGTGACAGGACTCTAAGCTGCGAAGGGCCTCCTGAGCTGCTATTTACGGAAAATGAATCAAACGCTGCGAGACTCTGGGGACAGCCGAATTCTTCCTCGTATGTGAAGGACGCATTTCACGAGTACCTTATTTCCTCCCGGGACGCAGTGAATCCGGACAAGACAGGTACAAAGGCCGCTGCCCATTACATTCTCAAGATACCGGCAGGCGGAAGTCAGGTTGTGAGGCTCCGTCTCAGCAAGCAGACATCGGCCGATCCTTTTGCTGATTTTGACCAGACATTCTCAGTTCGACTTTCGGAAGCGAATGAGTTCTACGATCGAATCACGCCTGCATCTCTGAGCGAAGATGAACGGCGCGTTCATCGCCAGGCCTTGGCGGGCATGCTTTGGAGCAAACAGTATTACTACTTCGATTTGGACAAGTGGTTGGAGGAGCACCATGCCCATCCTCTGATAGGGACCGATCACCGCAACACTCGTAACACCGAATGGTTCCACATGTTGAATAGCGACATTATTTCGATGCCCGACAAGTGGGAATATCCCTGGTATGCCGCCTGGGACCTCGCTTTCCACACGATTGCGCTCTCACTGGTCGACTTCGACTTTGCGAAGGAACAGCTGCTATTGATGCTGCGGAACTTGTATGCCCATCCGAATGGCCAGATCCCAGCATACGAATGGAACTTCAGCGATGTGAATCCTCCCGTGCACGCTTGGGCAACTTTATTCCTCTACAACATCGAGAAGGAACTGGGGCGATCGGATCTGCGATTCCTCGAGCGGTCCTTTCAAGGACTGATGCAGAACTTCAATTGGTGGGTGAACCGAAAGGACCCAGCCGGGAAGAACGTGTTCGCCGGCGGATTCCTAGGACTCGACAACATTGGCGTCTTCGATCGCAGCGCTCCGCTTCCGACTGGCGGTCATCTCGACCAGGCGGACGGCACCGCATGGATGGCTTTTTACTGCCAATGCATGCTGGAGATTGCGGTCATTCTTACAGAGTACGATTCCATGTACGAGGACATCGCTTTCCGGTTTTTGGAGCACTTCCTCTGGATCACTTATGCGATGGATCGGATCGGGGAACATCGTGACGAGATGTGGGACGAGAAAGACGGATTCTTTTATGACTTGCTGCATTTCCCGAATGGCGATTCCATGCGGCTAACAGTGAGGTCGATGGTCGGGTTGCTCCCATTGTGTGCGTCCACGGTGCTGGAGGACACAAGCATTGTGGCGAGAAGCCCGCGCATAAGAGAACTCGTGGAAACCTTCAAGAAGCGGCATCCGGATGTGTTGAAGCACATTGCTCCTGCCGATGAGAAGTTCATAGGTTACGGCGGACGCCGCTTGCTGTCTGTTTGCAATCGCGAAAAACTCGTGCGGATCTTGGCTTATATGCTCGACGAGCGCGAATTCTTCGGGCCATACGGCATTCGTTCATTGTCCAAATACCATCTGGAACATCCGTTTGTGTTCAACCTCAATGGACATGACTTCAAGGTTGAGTATTTGCCGGCGGAGTCAAACACCGGAATGTTCGGAGGAAATTCAAACTGGCGTGGGCCGGTTTGGATGCCTGTGAATGGCTTAATACTTCGTGCATTGTTGAACCTCTATCAGTTTTATGGCGATGACTTCAAGGTCGAGTGTCCGACGGGTTCGGGAAACTATATGACTTTGTATGGTGTTGCAAAGGAGCTTGCCCGCAGGTTGTCGAGTATCTTTCTGCGCGATGCCAACGGGAATCGACCGGTATACGGAGGCACGAGGAAGTTCCAGCAGGATCCGCATTGGAAAGACTACATTCTGTTCTACGAGTATTTCCATGGGGACAATGGGGCTGGGCTCGGCGCTAGCCATCAAACCGGCTGGACCGGGATCATTGCTCGCGCGCTTGATATGTTCGCGCGGGGTACGGAGGCGGATTGGCTCAAAGTCTCTAAGGGCGATCTCGCGGCTCGGATGACTCGCCAGCAAGTCGCGGGATAGAGGTACTTACCGCGAGTGAACCCCTGGGTCACTCGTGCACGAAGGCAGAAATGGAGAACAAGCCTGTCGCCGAGGGAGACTGGGGCACATGGTTTCGCTCCGCTCTGCCGATCTTGCAATGGCTGCCCCAATATCAAAGGGCTTGGACCCGCTCCGATCTAGTCGCGGGATTGACTCTCGCGGCATATGCGATTCCGGTATCGGTGGCCTACGCATCACTAGCCGGTTTACCCCCACAGGCGGGTTTGTATTGCTATCTCGTCGGAGGGGTCGTCTATGCGGCGTTCGGCACCTCACGACAACTAGCAATAGGGCCAACTTCGGCGATTTCCATTCTCATTGGTTCCGCGGTCGGTTTGTTGTCGAACGGAGATGCGCAGCGTCAGGTCCACTTGGCGATGGCGGTAGCTGTGCTGGCCGGCATGATCGGCATCCTCGCCTGGGCGCTGCGGCTTGGCAATGTCACCAACTTTGTGTCAGAGACGATTCTCAGCGGCTTCAAGGTTGGCGCAGGGTTGGTGATCGCGTCCACACAGTTGCCTAAACTGTTTGGTCTCCACAGCGGGGGCAGCAATTTCTTCACGCGAATCATTGAGGTGTGTAAACACCTGAGAGAAACGAATCCCTACACATTGACGATTGGCATCGGCGCATTGGTGCTGCTTGTCCTGGGCGAACGCTTCTTGCCGCGTCGCCCGATCGCGCTGTTTGTAGTGGCCATCTCGATTGCCTTGATGTCCTTTTCCCCATTCGCAGGCAAGGGCGTGGGGACCGTCGGGGCGATTCCGAAAGGACTTCCGCACTTCGGTTGGCCGATCGTGCAATGGGAAGAAGTAGACAGCCTGCTCGGTGTCGCACTTGCCTGTTTCCTGCTGTCGTACGTGGAAAGTATTTCGGTTGTGCGCACGTTCTCCCATACGCATCGCTATCCCATCAATGCCGATCAGGAATTGCTCGCCCTGGGAGCTGCGAATTTCGCAGCCGGAATCGCCCAGGGGTATCCCCTCGCAGGAGGTATGTCTCAGTCCGCTGTCAATGAAAAGGCGGGAGCAAGATCGCCCCTTGCATTGATTGTCGCGTCAGGCGGGATAGCGCTGGTTTTGTTGTTCCTGACTGGATTGCTGCGCAATCTACCAGACGCGGTTCTCGCTGCCGTGGTGCTCATCGCGGTGGGTGGATTAGTGCGTCCGCGGGAGCTAAGGCACTTGTACCGCGTGAGCAAGATGGAATTTCGAATAGCGGTAGTCGCCACTGTTGGAGTTCTAGCATTCGGAATTTTGAAAGGGGTCTTACTCGCCGCAATCTTCTCCGTTCTTCTGCTGCTCAGGCGTGCATCCCGTCCACGAATTGCCGTGTTGGGAAAGCTGTCGGGCATGGATCGTTTTGCCGATTCCTCACGCTATCCGGAGGCACAGGCAGTCCCAAAGGTGCTGGTCTTACGGATTGAAGCAGGCTTGTTCTACTTCAACGCGCAAAACGTCAAGAAAGAAATATTGCAACGAGTCCGCCAGCATGGTGCAGCCAAACTTCTAGTCCTCGACCTGTCTACCTCGGCAAATATCGATTTGGCGGGAGTGCGAATGCTGAGCGAGTTGGACGAAGATATTCGACAAGCAGGAGCTTCGCTAGCACTCGCTGAGGTTCACGGGGAAGTACGAGATTTCCTGCACGCCGAGGGTCTAAGTTCACAATTACCGGGAATCTCGCAAAGGATGAGAATCGGGGCACTCATCACGGCAAATCGCCAAGCAATGGGTGTCGCCAGGTAAGCGACCTGATCGTTCCACCGCAAAACGTCGTGGGGATTCGGCAACTCATAATCACGGCGAGCAACGGGGACCTCATCCGCAGCCCCATTTCACTATCACCGCGCTACGTCTAAGCCTCAAGCTGGCAAACATGACAGTTCATTTAGCGCACCGTCTCGCCAATGATGAAGAAGGACAAGACTAGCGTGTCTAAGCTTCAGAGTACAGATTCAGCTGACGCGAGCTCCGCTAGAGGAGGAGACGATGTCCTACAACAATGTTCAGAAAGCACTTGTCTTTGCCGGAATTTTACTATCCGTCTCGGCAGCCCTCGCCGGGGATAGCAAGCTTCGAGTTCAGGTAGAGCCGAAGCAGGCATACATCTTTGTTGACGGAGCCCCAGTTGGTGCAGGGGGACGTACGATCAAAGTCTCAGCGGGGACGCATACGGTAGGTGTGTACAACTACGGTTTCGCACCTCAGGTACGCGATGTGAACGTCGACCCTGGAACTGTGACCGCCATAGAGTTCAAACTGGATCCCGTGGGTGCAGAAGTGAAAGGTCCCTGGGGGAGAATTCAAATCGAGGGAGCTTCGGTTTTCGCCGTGCTTCTGAATGGCAAAACTCCAGATTACTTCGTCGGGCACGGAGACGAGTTTAATCACGGTGGGATGTTCCTCCCTTGCTGCATCCAGCAATTGGTTGTGCCAGTTGGAACTCACCAGGTGACCCTTGTTTACAAGGACTGGACCCTTTGGTCAGGCACAGTGACTGTAGGCGCAAACGAACGCGTACTTCTTAACGCGCACAACGGTTCGCAGAGAGTCGAGCCTTGGTCAAAAGGAGAGCGCATACCTTCATTACCACGTTTCGTAGCAGGAGCCGCGAGCGCAACGGTCGCCATCGCCCCGGTGAGCGGAAGTTTGGTCGCCCAGCCCGGGCAGATCAACTGCGGCGATTCCGCAACCCTGAATTGGACGACGACCGACACTGTGGAAAGGACCATCGGAAACGGCAGCGAAACGGTGAAACAATCCGCTCCATCCGGTGATGTGTCGTACAAGCCTTTGCAAACCACAACGTACACCCTGCAAGCCTCTGGGCCTGGAGGGACAGTCGTCCAGAATGCGACAGTTAACGTGAACACGGCAGTGCAAAGTTCTCTGCAGGCATCGCCAGCGGAGGTCAAGTACCGGCGTATCGGCGACAAGGTGATCGAGCAGGGGGACTCGAATCTAGCGTGGAACACTACCAATGCGCAGACGGTGTCTATCGACCCATTGGGCACTGTCGGAACGAACGATAGCCGTACGATCAAGGCTGAACCAAAACAGCAAGGGGAAGGTCCCGTGAACGAGGTGCAGACCTACACTCTTACAGCGAAGAACGACTGCGGAGGGTCCGATACACAGACAGCATCAGTGCGCATCGTTGGTTCGATCGAACCGATTCCAGGTGTTCCGCTGGCTAGCGTGTTCTTCCCAACGGGAATTCCAGACAAGAGCCATCCGGAGCTTGGCCTTTTGACAAGCCAGAAAGAAGCCTTGGCCCGAACCGCTGTGGGATTCAAGGCATACCTGGAGTATGATCCGCAAGCGCAACTCAACATCTTAGCCAATACAGATGTACGAGATTCCAAAGCTCGAAACATGGCATTGAGTCAGCGCCGCGCAGATCGCGTAAAGCAGTACCTCATTTCACAGGGCGTTCCTGAGGCCAACATTCAGACGGTGGCTCAAGGAAAGGAACATCCGCTAGATGCTTCAACGGTCAAGTTGTTGCACGAACAGAATCCGAACAAGGCTCCCAAGTCCCTGGGAAGCTTCCAGGATCTGATCTGGGCATACAACCGCCGTGCTGATCTGGTTCTGCTCCCGAAGGGCGAACAGTCAACACAGTACTTTCCCGGAACCGCGACCGACGCAAAGGTCTTGTTTGATAGCAAGTGGCCCGATCGGCGAGACCAAACATTGATCCTGGCCGCGGAGAGAGAAAAACTCCCCACGCAGCCGACTCCTCCACCAAACCCGAATAATCCTTAAGGGATGTAGCTAGGGGAGGAGAGCGTACCGCTCGAGCGCGAGTTCGAAATCAAATTCGGCGGCCTTCTGAGTAAGTTCTGGAAACTTAGCTCGGAGGTCGCCGATTCTTAGTTTGATGTGTCGGTTACGCGCTGCTGTCTCAGTTGACATGGCATCGAAGGCTGCGGTGCTCCGACCCGATACGTTCCAGCCACACCGTTTCTGATGTCATGGCTATACGTCCTGACTTTTTCTCGGATTCAGCTCAGTTGTACTCACTTCGATTTCAGTGTCTGGGACAGGCTCACCAGATTCTGCGGAGCCACACGAATAATCCCGCCACGCGGACTGTCGAGGTCAGAGATTAGAAGGAATGCGATAGATAATGCCAATGGCAGGACGATGAACAGGTGGGTGTTGCTTCGGTGCGCGGAATAGCCGACCAAAAAGTTACAAAGCAAAGCGATGCTGATCATAAGATCCCATGCGGCTAATGGAATTCGATTCCACCATGCAGCTTGAGTGTACGCTCTATCATCGATGACATTGTTCATCCCAGCAGCAGCCAGCGCTACTGGGGGAGTCGGCAGCTTGGCAGCCGCAGTGCGAATATTCGACCACAAATGCTGCTCGATGCGGTCAGTGGCTGCACCAATCTGCGCGAGGTCTTGTTCATTCCGAGTTTCGTAAAATGCCACACGCTCTTCGAGGTACTCGTTCAAAAGGATCCTCACGTTTCCAGCTTCGGGATCCGGGAGCAGATCAGTTCGGTTATACTCCGTCCCAATCGCATTGGCCTCGTTGGCTTCATAGTTCTTGCGCTGATCGTATCGGCCGATCGCCATCGAAAAGCTGAACGCAATAATGAGACCGAGCAAACCTAGAGTCGCGGCCTCGAGAGTAGAGAGATCCTTCCGCTCTTCCTCTTCAATGGGGCGTAACCGCCTGCGAACCCAGACACCGACTTGGGCGGATAACCAAAGTCCTAGCAAAGAAACCATGAAGATCAGAAGTGGAAAGTCACGCAGATGAGTTAGCATAACCACTCTGTGAAGACAGTCATAAATTGGAAGCCTCTGCAAAAGGAGGCAGCACAGATCGTCAATTCGGTTTTCCAATCCATGAGTATTGCCAGCCCACGGATACGTTGTTGAAATTACCGCCGTAACGGATATAGGCGCCGCGGTTGTAGCTGAACTTCAAGGACTGATGCTTGCTAACAGGAACGGACATCGTGCCCCCGATCCTAGAGTTTCTTTGCAGAGAGTCTGGATTCTTTACCCCATTGATGCTGGTGCGGCCTCCAACCCAGAAGTTTCCGTCGAGAGAGGCCCAGAGTCTGGGTTTGACGTCATAACTCAGATGTCCTTCAAATGCCCATATCGAATCCTGCTTCTGAACATTTGTCCCGGGGTAGAACTGATTATGAGAGAAGAACTCCTTATTCCTGGTAAAGAACCAGACGGCTGCGTACCCGTCGAGCACCCAATGGCCCCATCGCCGGGAGAGGCCAGCTTCAGGCTTGAAAGCCCAGCGATTGGCTCCGTAATTAATGAGCTTGGTAGGGTCGTATTGTCCGGTTGGAGCCACGAACCGAAGACTAAGGCCGACAATTGTCTTTTGCCGCCATGTCTGGAAATCCGCGACGTTCATTGCCGGTCCACCGATTACGTTGACAGAGAAACGAAATGCGGCATCGAACAGGCCAGACCGGTAAGCTTTCGTCTCATCATCCATCACATTTCCACGGACATTTCCGATTCCATAGGGTAAAGATCCCGTAACATTCGCGCTTCTTCCAAGAAGGGATAAAGAGTGGTAGCAACTGAGCACCGGTACGCTCACTTTGGCCGTGGCGTCAGTAATAGGCACACTGTTGTCGAAAAGGAGGTCGCCATCGAAAAAGGAATAAGTG